>JAGZWV010000006.1 GCA_018378775.1 Collinsella sp.
GCCTGGACGAAGTCCGGGCCCGCGCCTTTAGACGCGAGCCCGGGGCCCGTGGGTTATACCCTAAGAGCAAACCACCCTTTTTAAGGGTGGTTCTGATTTTGGGGATGGTCTTGCGCGGCCTGTTGGGCAGCCAATTGCGTTACCCCAGATAAAACCTGCCAAAACAAACCTGTCCCTTTTTGGTAGGTTTTTGCCTTGAGAGCGGTACCATACAGGCAATGTTTAAACGAGAAAGGTGGGCTCCCATGGAACCTAAGCAGTACTACATCGGCATCGACGTCGGCGGCACTTCGGTTAAGGAGGGCCTGTTCGACGAGGACGGCAACCTGCTTGCCAAGGCCAGCGTGCCCACGCCTCCTATCGTTGACGCCGCGGGCTTTGCCGCGGTGACCGAGGCTATCGACCAGGTGGTCGCCAAGGCACAGATTCCGCGTGCCTTTGTGGCGGGCATTGGCCTGGCCGTTCCGTGTCCCATCCCGGCGTCGGGCGATGCCAAGGTCAAGGCCAACATTGCCATTAACCTGCCCGAGCTGAGGGTCGCCATTCAGGAGCACTGCCCCGATGCGGTCGTTAAGTATGAGAACGATGCCAACGCCGCTGCCATGGGCGAGGCCTGGCTCGGTTCTGCCAAGGGCGTGCAGAACGTGGTGATGGTCACCATCGGTACCGGCGTGGGCGGCGGCGTTATCGTTAACGGCGACGTGGTATCGGGCGTTGTGGGCGCCGGCGGCGAGATTGGCCACATGTGCCTGAACCCGGCCGAGGAGCGCACCTGCGGCTGTGGCGGCCATGGCCATCTGGAGCAGTATTCCAGCGCCACCGGCGTGGTGAGCAACTACCTTGCCGAGTGCAAGAAGGCGGGCGTCGAGCCCATTGAGCTCACCGGCCCCTCCGATTCCAAGGACGTGTTCCAGGCCTGCCGCGAGGGCGACAAGCTCGCGCTGGCCGCAGCCGACACCATGGCCGACTACCTTGGCCGCGCCCTGGCGCTTATCGCCAACGTGGTCGACCCCGAGATGTTCCTGATCGGTGGCGGCGCGTCCGCTTCGGCCGATGTTTATCTCGACAAGGTTCGCGAGCACTTTAAGCAGTACGCGCTCTCTGCCTCGCGCGAGACGCCCATTAAGGTCGCTTCGCTCGGAAACGACGCCGGCATCATCGGTGCCGCCTACGTAGCCCTGCGCGCCGCCGGTAAATAGCTGGTGCAAGGGGGTCAGGTTACTTTGCACCAACACGGTGCAAAAGGGACAGTCTTGGCCCCCATGCCTGCCCCAAAATATGCCGTGACCCTTCCGTCTGCGAAGGCTCGGCATCGGCGTGCTACCATAGCTACGTCCAAGTACACATATCAAGTGGAGGATATCCATGGCAAACGTTCTTGTCTTTGGTCACCAGAACCCCGATAACGACGCCATCATGAGCGCCGTCGTCCTGTCCCAGCTGCTCAACCAGGTTGAGTATGCCGGCAACACCTACGAGGCCTGCGCCCTTGGTCAGCTTCCGGCCGAGTCCGCCAAGCTGCTCGCCGACGCCGGCATCGCCGAGCCCCGCGTGATCGAGTCCGTCGAGGCCGGTCAGCTCGTCGTCCTCACCGACCACAACGAGTCTGCCCAGTCCGTCGCCGGCCTTAAGGACGCCACGGTCTTTGGCGTTGTCGATCATCACCGCATCGGCGACTTCGAGACCGCCGGCCCGCTGCACTACATCTGCCTGCCCTGGGGCTCCAGCTGCACCATCGTCACCAAGCTCGCCGGCGTGCTCGGCGTTGAGCTTTCCGACGTCCAGGCTAAGCTGCTGCTCTCGGCCATGATGACCGACACGCTCATGCTCAAGAGCCCCACCACCACCGATGTCGACCGCGCCGTCGCCGCCAAGCTCGGCGAGCAGGTGGGCGTCGACCCGGTCAAGTTTGGCATGGAGGTCTTCCTCACCCGTCCGTCCGGCTCCTTTACCGCTGCCGAGATGGTCGGCAACGACATCAAGATGTTCGAGCCCGCCGGCAAGAAGCTGCTCATCGGCCAGTACGAGACTGTCGACAAGACCCGCGCACTCGGCATGATCGACGAGATTCGCGAGGCCATGCGCGCCTACGCTGCCGAGAAGGGCGCTGACGGCATTGTCCTGTGCATCACCGACATCATGGAGGAGGGCTCGCAGGTCCTGCTCGAGGGCGAGACCGAGGCCGCTCAGAAGGGCCTGGGCATTGCCGACGAGCACGACGGCGTCTGGATGCCGGGCGTCCTCTCCCGTAAGAAGCAGGTCGCTGCCCCCATCATGGCCGCCTGCTAGGTTTAGTTCACTAAACGCCACGACCGGATCGCGGACGCCCCGCGCTCCGGTCGTTTTTTGTGCATGGCGCCGCGTCGTCTCTTGGACAGGCGTGCCCGTGCCGTTGGGCAAATAATGTTCAACCTGTGGTTCCGCTTTTCGGCCACGCCTGCGTGCTTGTCGTGCAGGGTAGGCTAGATGCAAGCGTAATACGTTAGAGCGCGGCGCCGCCACTTGGGCGGGCCGTGCTTTTTTAAGACGGGAGCCTTCCCGTGAAAGGAGCCGCCCATGGCAGCACCCGAGCAGCTGTTCAACGTCCGTGAGCGCAAGCGTTTTGAGCGTCACGACATCTGGGAGCGCATCGCCGAGAACGGCACGATTTCCGCCGCCGTCATGGTCTTCGCCGCCATCGCCGCCGTCATTTGCGCCAATACCGATGCCTACGAGGCCATCCATCACTTTTTGGAGACCCCGCTGTATGTGGGTCTGGGCAACCTTACGGCCGGTCTCACCGTTGAGCTTTTCGTCAACGACTTTCTCATGGCGATTTTCTTTTTGTTGGTGGGTATTGAGCTTAAGTACGAGATGACGGTCGGCGAGCTCAAGAATCCGCGTCAGGCCATGCTTCCCATGCTGGCGGCCGTGGGTGGCGTCGTCGTTCCCGCCTGCATCTACCTGATCTTTAACCATGCCGGCGCTCACAACGGTTGGGCCATCCCCATGGCAACCGATATTGCCTTCGCACTGGGCGTGCTGTCGCTTTTGGGCAATCGCGTGCCCAACGGCGTGCGCGTGTTCTTCTCGACGCTCGCCATCGCCGACGACCTCATCTCTATCGCCGCCATCGCCATCTTCTACGGTCAGAGCCCCAATCCGTTTTGGTTGGGCGCCGCCGCGCTTGTGACCTGCGCGCTCGTGTGGCTCAACAAGACGCAGCATTACCGCCTTGCCCCGTATTCGGTACTGGGTTTGCTGTTGTGGTTCTGCATGTTCAAGAGCGGCGTACACGCCACGCTTGCCGGCGTCATCTTGGCTTTTACCATCCCGGCCAAGTGCGGCGTCAAGCTCGATAGCCTTACCGATTGGTTGGGCGAGTGCCTGCCGTTGCTCGATGACCGCTACGATGACGAGGCACACATCCTGGGCCAGCATGACTTTACCGTTTCGACCACTAAGGTCGAGCGCGTCATGCACCGCGTCACCCCGCCGCTCATCCGCATGGAGCGTCTGATCTCCACGCCGGTCAACTTTGTGATTCTTCCGATCTTTGCGTTCGTGAACGCACAGGTTCGCCTAGTGGGCGTGGACATGAGCACGCTGCTCACCGACCCGGTGACGCTCGGCGTGTACTTTGGTATGCTGCTGGGCAAGCCGATCGGCATCTTTGGCATGACGTTCGCCTTGGTCAAGCTCAAGGTCTGCGAGCTGCCGCACAATGTCAACTGGCACATGATTGCCGGTGTGGGCATTCTGGGCGGCATCGGCTTTACCATGTCGATTCTCATCAGCGGCCTTGCCTTCCCGACGGCCCAGTTTGAGGTCCTGGCCGCCAAGGCCGCCATCCTTGCCGGTTCGGTCACCGCTGCCGTGCTCGGTATGATCTACATGAGTGTGGTCTGCAAACACCTCGCGCCCAAAGACAAGTAAAAGCATATACAAGTTTGAAAACGCCGCCTGTGGACACCATCACAAGCGGCGTTTTAGTCAATGGGGACGTTCTTAAATGACTAGGTTTATTCCACGGTGCCGTAGACGGCGCCCCAGCCGTGGGCGGCCAAGGCGGAGTTGAGCTGGTCGCAAAGTGATTGGCGGTCGTAGTAGCCGGGCGGTAGCAGGTTGACGATTTCCATGAGGTCGGGCGCCAGGTCCAAGATCTCGGCCTGTACGATGAGATCCAGGCGGTCGATGGCGCGGCGGTCGTAAAACAGCCCGTCGACCAGGCGCTGCAGGTCGCCGAATTCCTCGGCCTGAAACGATCCGTACTCCATAGTGCCTCCTTGGGCGCCCCACGCCGGCATGCGCGGCGATGTCGTAAATCATTGCGATGAACTTAATCTATCACGGCTTCATGCCGTTGCGGCGGTGGCGGTCTATACTTAGACGAACTGCAACGTCCCGCTTCGCGAAAGGTCGCACCCATGCAGACGATCTACCAGAAGATGGAAACCACCGAACTCGATGCCGCCATCGAGGCGCTCAAAGCCGAGGTCGCCGAGGTCAAGGCCAAGGGCCTGGCGCTCGACATGGCCCGCGGCAAGCCGTCGCCCTCCCAGGTGGACATCTCTCGACCCATGCTCGATATTCTCAATGCCGACGCCGATCTGCACGACGGCAACGTCGACTGCTCAAACTACGGTTGCTTTGAGGGCATTCCCTCGGCGCGCAAACTGGCGGGGGAGTTTCTGGGTTGCCCTGCCGAGCAGACGCTCGTACTGGGTTCGTCGAGCCTTCTGATCGAGCACGATATCGCCGGCATGTTTTGGCGCTGCGGTTCGTGCGGCAGCGAGCCTTGGGAGGCTTACGAGGCCGCGCACGACGGCAAGAAGGTCAAATTCCTGTGCCCTGTTCCCGGCTACGACCGTCACTTTGGCATCACCGCCGACCTGGGCATCGAGAACGTTCCCGTCGCGATGACCGACAACGGCCCCGACATGGACGAGGTCGAGCGCCTGGTTGCCGCCGACGACTCCATCAAGGGCATCTGGTGCGTGCCCAAGTATTCCAACCCCACGGGCATCACCTTTAGCGAGGACACCGTGCGTCGCCTGGTCGAGATGCCCACGGCCGCGCCCGATTTCCGCATCTTCTGGGACAACGCCTACTGCGTGCACGACCTGTACGACGAGACCGACGAGCTCGCCAATATCTTCGACCTCGCTCGCGCGGCGGGCACCGAGGATCGCGTGGTGGCCTTTGCCTCGACGTCCAAGATCACCTTCCCGGGCGCCGGCATCGGCTTTATCGGTGCGAGCCCCGCGGTTATCGCGGAGTTCTCCAAGCGCCTGAAGGCCGGCCTCATCAGCGCCGACAAGCTCAACCAGCTGCGTCACGTGCGTTTCCTTCCCACCATCGAGGCGGTCAAGGAGCACATGAAAAAGCATGCCGAGTTCCTGCGTCCGCGCTTTGAGGCCGTTGAGCGCAAGCTCACCGAGGGCCTGGGCGATACGGGCTGTGCCACCTGGACGCACCCCCGCGGCGGCTACTTTGTAAGCTTCGATGGTCCCGAGGGCTCGGCCCAGAAGGTCGCCGCGCTTTGCGCCGACCTGGGCGTCAAGCTCACGCCGGCTGGTGCCACCTGGCCTTATGGCAAGGACCCGCGCGACACCAACATCCGCATCGCGCCGAGCTATCCCACGGTCGAGGACCTGGAGGCCGCGCTCGATGTGCTGGTGCTGGCTGTGAAGCTTGTCGCTGCCGAGCTTGCGCGTGCCGAGCGCGCCTAACGCGCGGCTTCCCGTACTATCCGCACTTTCGATACACAAAGGAGCGTATACATGGATTTGGGTATTTCCACCAACCCCACGCCAGAGCTCTACACCATTAAGGTAACCGGCGAGATCGATATCTCTAACGCCGATAGCCTGCGCAATGCCATCGACCTGGCGCTCGAGCAGCCCACTGAGGCCGTTGAGCTCGATTTTGCCCAGGTGAGCTACATCGATTCGACGGGCATTGGCGTGCTCGTGGGCGCCGCGCACCACGCGGTCGACCACGGCAAGCGCTTTAGCTGCACCAATGTGCAGCCCCCGGTGATGCGCGTGGTTCAGCTGTTGGGTGTCGACCAAGAGATTTCGATCACCGCTGCATAATCTTTGCCCCCAAAAGGGCGTGCCGTTTGGCATATGTTTGTGATGCGCTCGGACGTTTTGGCGTCCGGGCGCTATACTTGACCGAATGAATAGACGAGTTCCGGCCGAATGGCGCGGTGCGGGCTCGACTCACATCGAGCCTTGGAGGTATGTGTGTTTGGTATTGGAGAGGGTGAGCTCGCGATCATCGTGGTCTTCGGCTTTTTGCTGTTTGGCCCGGATAAGCTCCCACAGATGGGCCGCACGATCGGCCGTGCCATCCGTCAGTTCCGCGAGACGCAGGAAAAGATGACGGCCGTTGTTCAGTCCGAGATTATCGATCCGGTGAGCGAGGCCGCTTCGGCCCCGGTCAAGCCCAAGAAGGCTGCTGCGACCGACGACGATTCCGATGCGGACGAGGATGCCGCCGAGACGGCAGCGCCCGCCAAGAAGGAGACCTTTGCCGAGCGTCGCGCCCGTCTTGCTGCCGAGAAGGCCGCGAGCGAGACTGCCGCCGAGGGCGAGGGTGCTGCTGAGGAGTCCGAGGCCGAGGGTGCCGAGCCTGCCGCTGCCGCTGAGCCTGTCGTCGAGCCTGAGCCTGCTGCAGAACCGGAGCCCGAGCCCGAGCCGGCAGAGCCCACGACGGCCGACCTCTACGCCCGTCGTCCCCGCAAGCGCAAGGCCGTCGTCGACCAACTTGCCCGCGAGCTCGAGGCCGAGGACGACGCCGCTGCCGCCGATGCACCGAAGGGAGGCGATGAGTAATGCCTATCGGACCTGCGCGCATGCCGCTCTTCGATCACCTGGGCGAGCTCCGTCGCCGCCTGACCATCGTGGTCGTGTCGGTGTTTGCCGCCGCCATCGTGCTGTATTTCGCCACGCCCGTGGTGCTCGACATCCTGGAAGACCCCATCCGCTCCTTTGTGCCGGACGGTAAGTTCTACATCACCACCACGCTCGGCGGCTTTGGCCTGCGCTTCTCGCTGGCCATCAAGATGGCCGTGGTCATGTGCACGCCCATGATCATCTGGCAGATTCTGGCATTTTTCCTGCCGGCACTGCGTCCCAACGAGCGCAAATGGGTCGTGCCCACGGTGCTCGCCTCGACGGTGCTGTTCTTCCTGGGCGCCATCTTCTGCTATTTCATCATCATCCCGGCGGGCTTTGAGTGGCTTATCGGCGAGACCTCGGCCGTCGCCACGGCGCTGCCCGACCTGGAGAACTACGTCAACATGGAGCTGCTCTTTATGATCGGCTTTGGCGTGGCGTTTGAGCTGCCGCTCATCATCTTCTACCTGTCCGTCTTCCACATCGTGTCCTACGCGGCCTTCCGCGGCGCCTGGCGCTACGTGTACGTGGGCCTGCTTGTGGGCTCGGCTGTGATTACGCCCGACGGCTCGCCCGTTACGCTGGGCCTCATGTATGGTGCCCTGCTCTCGCTCTACGAGATTTCGCTCGCCATTGCCCGCGTGGTCATTACCGCGCGCGAGGGCAAGGAGGGCTTGTTTGTGAGCCGTCTGGACCTGTTCTCGGACGATGAGGACGACGAGGAGTAAATCGGTATGCACGAGGTTGGCATTGTCAACGGCATACTCGATACAGTGATTCGCGCGGCGCGTGGGGCGGGGGCCTCGCGCGCCGTTTTGGTAACGCTGCGTATCGGGGATATGACCGAAGTTGTGCGCGAGGCGCTCGACTTTGCGTGGGAGACATTTCGCGATGAGGACCCGCTCACGCGGGGCTGCGAGCTTGCCGTGGAGGAAGTCCATCCACAAAGCGAGTGTCTGGACTGCGGGGAGGTCTTTGAGCACGATCGCTTCCATTGCCGCTGTCCCCAATGTGGCGGCGCCAACGTGCGTCTGCTGCACGGCCGCGAGCTCGACATCGCAAGTATCGAAATCGAAACCCCCGACGATTAGCCCGCTAGCCATCTGGTGATGGGGTATAAAGGGGCCAAAGTAAGGAGTGCCGAGTATGGCTGAGAAAACGATTGATATCGCGTCGCCGATTCTGTCGCGCAACGAGCGCCTGGCAGATCAGCTGCGACAGCGATTTAAAGAGACAAACACCTATGTGATCAATGTGCTGTCGAGCCCCGGTTCGGGCAAGACCACCACGATCCTGGGCACCAACGAGCGCCTGCGCGACAAGGCTGGCCTGCGCTGTGCCGTCATCGAGGGCGATATTGCCTCGGATGTCGACGCCATCACCATGAAGGAAGCCGGCATGCCCGCCATCCAGATCAACACGGGTGGCCTGTGCCACCTCGAGGGCAACATGATCATGGAGGCCGTTGACGCGTTCGACCAGGCCGTCGGTCTGGAGAACATCGACGTCATCTTTATCGAAAACGTGGGCAACTTGGTCTGCCCGGTCGACTTTGACCTGGGTGAGAACCTGTCCATCATGATTCTCTCGGTGCCCGAGGGCGACGACAAGCCCATCAAGTACCCGGGCATCTTCCAGCACGCCGGCGCGCAGCTGCTCAATAAGGTCGACGTGGCCCCGGCTTTCGATTTTGACATGGATAGGTATACTAAGACACTCGATGACCTCAATCCGCAGGCGCCGCGGTTTGCCGTGAGCGCGCGCAAGGGCGAGGGCATGGATGCCTGGTGCGATTGGCTCATCGGGCAGATCGAGCAAGCAAGGGCGTAAATCGGCCGCCATACGGGCGGGCGTAGCCGCAGAGACACGAGATAGGAGCCTCTTTTGAAGCTCATCATCGCCGAGAAAAATGACGCCGCGCGTCAGATTGCCGAGCGGCTGTCCACGGGTAAGCCCAAAAAGGACAAGGTGTACAACACCGCAATCTACCGTTTTGAGTGGAAGGGCGAGGAGTGCGTGACCATCGGCCTGGCTGGTCACATCCTTGCGCCCGATTTTTGCGACAGCGTGCTGTTCGATAAAAAGCTGGGCTGGTATTCGGTTACCGAGGACGGCGAGATGCTACCGGCCGACATGCCCGATGGCCTGGCACGCCCGCCCTACGACACCAAACGCAAGCCGTTTCTTGCCGACGGCATCTCCATCAAGGGCTGGAAGCTCGAGAGTCTGCCGTATCTCACCTGGGCACCCGTCATTAAGCTGCCGGCCGAGAAGGAACTCATCCGCTCGCTTAAGAACCTCGCCAAAAAGTCCGACAGCGTCATCATCGCCACGGACTTCGATCGCGAGGGCGAGCTGATCGGTTCGGACGCCCTCAACAAGGTGCGCGAGGTGGCGCCCGACTTGCCGGTCGCTCGCGCCCAGTATTCTTCGTTTACCAAGGCCGAGATCACGCAGGCCTTCGATAACCTTGTCTCGCTCGACCAGAACCTGGCCGACGCCGGCGAGAGCCGTCAGCACATCGACCTCATTTGGGGTGCGGTGCTCACGCGCTACCTGACGCTCGCCAAGTTTGGCGGCTTTGGCAACGTGCGTTCCGCCGGCCGCGTGCAGACGCCGACGCTTGCCCTGGTGGTCGAGCGCGAACGCGAGCGCATGGCGTTTGTGCCCGAGGACTATTGGCAGATTCGCGGCATGGGCGCCGCGCAAGGCGCTGCCGAGGACGATCGCTTTAAGATCGCGCACAAGACGGCGCGCTTTACCGACAAGGATGCTGCTGAGACGGCGTACGGTCACGTTGACGGTGCCAAGACGGCAACCGTCGCCGCGGTGACCAAGCGCTCGCGCAAGCAGCAGCCGCCCACGCCGTTTGCGACCACCTCGCTGCAGGCTGCCGCCGCAGCCGAGGGTATCTCGCCTGCGCGTACCATGCGCATCGCCGAGTCCCTCTACATGGCGGGCCTCATCAGCTACCCGCGTGTCGACAATACCGTATACCCCGCGACGCTTGATCTGGGCGCTGTGGTGAGTGACCTTGCAAAGATCAACCCGGCGCTGGCGCCCGTGTGCAAAAAGGTCCTCGCCGGCCCCATGAAGCCCACGCGCGGCAAGGTCGAGACCACCGACCACCCGCCTATCTATCCCACGGGCGAGGGCGATCCGTCCACGCTCGACGGCGGCCAGCGCAAGCTCTACGACCTCATCGCCCGCCGCTTCCTAGCGACGCTTATGGGTCCCGCGACCATCGAAAACACTAAGCTCGAGCTCGACGTGAACGGCGAGTCGTTCGTGGCTTCGGGCGATGTGCTCGTGACCCCGGGTTTCCGCGAGGCGTACCCGTACGGACTCAAGCGCGACGAGCAGATGCCGCCGCTTGAGCAGGGCGATACGGTCGACGTATTCGACATTAAGCTCGAGGCCAAGCAGACCGAGCCGCCCGCGCGCTACAGCCAGGGCAAGCTCGTGCAGGAGATGGAGAAGCGCGGCCTGGGCACCAAGTCCACGCGCGCGAGCATCATCGAGCGCCTGTACGCCGTGCGCTATCTCAAAAATGATCCCGTTGAGCCGAGCCAGCTGGGTATCGCCATCATCGATGCGCTGTCGCAGTTTGCCCCGCGCATCACGAGCCCCGATATGACCAGCGAGCTCGACGGCGACATGACCCGTGTGGAGCGCGGCGAGGATACCGAAGAGCATGTCGTGATGCACTCGCGCGCGCTGCTGGCTGGCGTGCTCGACGAGCTGCTCAAGCACACGCAGGAGCTGGGCGACGCCATCAGCGACGCCGTCACGGCCGATGCGCGCGTGGGAGCTTGCCCCAAGTGCGGCAAGGACCTGGTTATGAAGACGAGCGCCAAGACCCGTGGCAGCTTCATTGGCTGCATGGGCTGGCCCGACTGCGATGTGACCTATCCGGTGCCGAGCGGCGTCAAGGTGAGTCCGCTCGAGGGCGAGGCGGCCGTGTGCCCCGAGTGCGGCGCGCCGCGCATTAAATGCCAGCCGTTCCGTCAGAAGGCTTTCGAGATCTGCGTGAACCCCACGTGCCCCACCAACTACGAGCCCGACCTTAAGGTGGGCGAGTGCAAGGTGTGCGCCGAGGCCGGACGCCATGGCGACCTGATCGCGCACAAGAGCGAGAAGAGCGGCAAGCGCTTTATCCGCTGCACCAACTACGATGACTGCGGCGTGAGCTATCCTCTGCCGGCGCGCGGTAAGCTCGAGGCGACGGGTGAGACCTGCCCCGAGTGCGGCGCTCCCATCGTGGTGGTCAACACGGCGCGCGGCCCGTGGCGCATCTGCGTGAACATGGACTGCCCGACCAAGGAGAAAAAGCCGGCCCGCGGCCGCAAGACCACGACCAAGGCGAGCACGGCAAAGAAGACCACGGCGGCCAAGAAGACGACGGCTAAGAAAGCCACTGCCGCCAAGAAGACGACTACCAAAAAGACCGCTGCCGACAAGTAACCGAGCACATATCCGAGCACATATAGACGCGGCGGGGCCGGGCACGCAAATGCAAATGCGCGCCCGGCCCCACTTCTAAGTTGCGGTGAAATAGGGACTGTTTTTGCTGGCAAAAGGCCTAATTAATCCCTATTTCACCGCAAGTTTTGATCAGTTGTTGGGATTACTTCACCTCGACGGGCTTGGCGCCGGGATAGCGGTCCTCAAAGTCCTGACGGTACTTGTTGCTGTTGGTTCCCGGCTCGTTGTCGCGTGCCAGCGGCGCCACGATTTCGTCCTTATGGTCCGCGGGCTTTGCGTACTTTAGGTTGATCTCCCAGGCATCGCAGATCGCGTCGATGCGGTTGTCCAGGTCGTCATACAGGGCAACGATGTCTTTCCAGGAACTGTAGTTCTTAGAGCTCATGGGGACATCCAGGTCCTCGACGATATCGTAGTACTGCTCGATGGTGTCTTCCGTGCGCTCGGCGACGTCGGCGAGATTTTGACGGGCGGTGCGATCTTCTGCCAGATAGCTGCCATTGAACGCCTCTGCGCAGGCACGGACCTGGCTATCGAGATCTTCGAGCAGATCGTAGTATTCGCTCAGGCGACGGTAGAGGTTCTGCTCGGAGAGCGTTGCTTCGCTGCCATCCTCGTCGTCATCGTCATCATCGTCGTACAGGCTGTTGGGATCGCCGAGAGGCTTTAGGTCATCGTCGTCGACGTCATGGTGCAGCTTAGCTACCTCGGCAGTCGTCTGCGTGGCGGCGTTGTCGAAAGGCTTGATCACAAAGAAAACGACCAGGGCGATGATGATTGCCACCAGCACAACGATAACGGCGATAAGCGGCCCGGTGCCGCTCTTTTTGGGGGCGGGGGTCTGTGGCGAAGCGGGCGCGTATGCGGGAGCCGGCTCCTGTTGGGACGAGCCGCTCGCGACGGGTATGCGCTGCGTGGTCTCGACGGCCGCGGGGCCTGCGGCGGGGTCGGGGCGATAGGCGAGGGGGTCGTCCGCCTTGGCTTGCGGCGTATCGAGGGAGCCGGTCTGCTCAAACGCGGGTTGGCCATTGCTTGCGGTTGTCTGCTCAACGGGTGCACCGCATGAGGTGCAGAACTTGGCATCATCTGCAAGAAGCTTGCCGCACGAGGCACAATACCGAGACATTGCCACTCCTTTCGCCACATTTCAATGCAATACGACGATTATACCCAGCGTCCAAAATTCCCCATCATAAGTTGCGGTGAAATAGGGACTGTTTGGCGGTCTCAGAGCTTCAATCAGTCCCTATTTCACCGCAACTTCGGGGATGCCTCGATGGCTAGGTTGGATTTGGGACGCGCCGAGCACTGGGGTATCATGGCTTGGTTGATATATCTGCATTTACGCGCCTTGTAGGAAGGGGCTGCGCCCATGGCTTTTGTGCCCGCTCAACATAGCTTCATTACGCTCGAGGGTGTCGATGGCGCCGGTAAATCTACGCAGGCGCGCCTGCTTGCCCGTGCGCTCGAGCTCGCTGGCTACCAGGTTGTGAGCCTGCGCGAGCCGGGCGGTACCGCCATCAGCGAAAAGATCCGTGCTCTGCTGCTCGACCCCGCCAATACGGCGATGGGCGACACTTGTGAGCTGCTGCTGTATGAGGCCGCCCGTGCCCAGCTGGTGCATGAGGTTATCGCGCCCGCCCTCGCGGCCGGCAAGGTGGTCCTGTGCGACCGCTTCTACGATTCCACGACCTGCTATCAGGCGTTTGCCGACGGCCTCGATCGTCAGATGGTGCGCGATGCCAACAACCTGGCCGTCGCGGGTACGCACCCGGCGCTCACACTCGTCTACCACATCACGCCCGAGCAGGCGGCGCTGCGCATGGCAGCCCGTGGTGCGGCAGATCGCATGGAGGCTAAGGGCATGGCCTTCCAAGAGCGCGTCTACCAGGGATTTTGCGCCATTGCCGCCGAGGAACCAAACCGCGTAAAGCTCATCGACGCAACCGCGTCCATCGAGGAAGTCTTCGCGCAGACGGTCGAGCGGGTTCGCGCCTACGGCCTCGACATTTCCCAGGACGCCGTCACCGCTGCGCTTGCCCAGGAGGCCGAGTAGCATGGCCCCCGCTCAGGCAAGTCTGCTGGCCAAGCTCGACACCCAAGAGCGCGTGCGCGACTTTTTGACCAATGCCGTCGCCAGCGGTCGCGCATCGCACGCCTACCTGTTTTTGGGCGCGCCCGGCGCGGGCAAGCTCGACGCCGCGTGGGCGCTCGCCCAAGCCTTCCTGTGCGAGCAGGATGGCTGCGGCTCATGCGACAGTTGTGTGCGCGTTGCTCGCCATACGCACCCCGACGTGCACTATTACACGCCCGAGAGCGCCACGGGCTACCTCATTGCCCAGACCCGCGAGCTGCTCGACGACGTGCCGCTGGCACCCATCCGCGCCAAGGCCAAGGTCTACATCATCGACCGTGCCGAGCAGCTGCGCGCCAACACCGCCAACGCGCTGCTCAAGACACTCGAGGAGCCGCCCGAGGGCGTTATGTTTATCTTGTTGGGCACCTCGGCAGACGTGATGTTGCCCACCATCGTGAGCCGCTGCCAGTGCGTGCCGTTTCGGCTGGTATCGCCCGCCGTCGCCGCGCAGGCCGTGAGCCGCGCCACCGGTCAGGACCCCGCGCGTTGCCGCATGGCCGTCGCCGTGGCGGGAAGCCCCACGCGTGGCATCGAGTTCCTCAAGAGCGCCGAGCGCCAGGACGCCCGCCGTCAGATGGTTCGCGCCATCGATTCGCTCATCGCCGCCGACGAGGCCGACGTGCTCAGCCGTGCCAAGTCACTCATCGTCGCCGTTAAGGCGCCGCTCGCCGAGGTCAAGTCCACGCAGGAAAAGGTGCTCGAGCAAAACGCCGACTACCTGTCGCGTGGAGCATTGAAGCAGCTTGAGGACCGCAACAAGCGCGAACTCAACGCGCGCGAGCGTTCGGGTATTATGGAAGCGCTGGCGAGCGCGCGGACGCTCATGCGCGACGTGCTGCTGACGCTTCAGGACGAGGCGGCAGACGTTGTGAACGAGGACGTGCGCGACACGATCGGGCGGCTTGCCGCCGCGACGAATGTTGCGGGTGCCACGCGGGCGCTCGAGGCGGTCGCAACCGCCGAGCGCAACATCGCCAGAAACGTTACTCCCCAGCTGGCCATCGAGGTCATGCTGTTCGATATCAGGAAGGCACTGAAATGCCGTTAGTCGTACCCGTTAAGTTTACCTACGCCTCGCGCGACCTGTGGTTCGATCCGCAGGATCTGGATATCCTCGAGGCCGATTATGCCATTTGCTCCACCGAGCGCGGAACCGAGATTGGCCTGGTCACGGCCGATCCCTTTGAGGTGCCGCAAGACGAGATCGGTCAGCCGCTCAAGCCCGTGCTGCGCGTGGCGAGCGACATCGACCTGCAGCTTGCCGATGATCTGGCCATCCAGGGTGACGAGGCCATGGTCGATTTCCGTCGCCTGGTCAAGGAGCTCGACCTCGAGATGAAGCCGGTCGGCGTCGAGTACCTGTTTGGCGGCGAGAAGGCCGTGTTCTACTTTGCGGCCGAGGAGCGCGTCGATTTTCGCCAGCTCGTCAAGGATCTGTCCTCGACGCTGCACATTCGCGTCGACATGCGCCAGATCGGCGTGCGCGACGAGACCCGCCTGGTGGGCGGCTATGCCCAGTGCGGACAGGAACTCTGCTGCACGCGCTTTGGCGGACAGTTTGAGCCCGTCTCGATTCGCATGGCAAAAGAGCAAGACCTGCCGCTCAATTCCTCCAAGATCAGCGGCGTGTGCGGTCGTCTGATGTGCTGCCTGCGCTACGAGTTCGAGGCCTACAAGGACTTTAAGAGCCGTGCGCCCAAAAAGAAGACGCTCATCGATACGCCGCTTGGCAAGGCGCGTATCCAGGAGTATGACACGCCGCGTGAGCAGCTGGTGCTGCGCCTGGAGAACGGCAAAGTCTTTAAGGTCAACCTAGCCGATATGACGTGCTCGGAGGGCTGCAAAAAGAAGGCCGCCGAGCAGGGCTGCAACTGCCGCCCCGACTGCGTGACGCGCGACGTGCTCGAGCGCATCGAGTCGCCCGAGATGCGCCTGGCGCTCATGGAGCTCGATCGCGAAAACGGCGTCGATGTGGGCGATGGCCTGTCGAGTGCCGACCGTCTGGCCGGCACGTCGATGCCCAAGCGCCGTCGTCGCGATGCTGAATCCGATGCTCGCGCCGGTCAGGGTCAGGGCGAGGGCCGTGGCCGCGGAAAAGGCCGCGGTAAGGCCGAGACACCCGAGGCCGAGGGGGCGGCCGATGGCCGTCGCCGTCGCAAGCGCGCGGGCTCGGGCGATGCTACCGAGGTTGCAGCCGCGGGCAAGAACGCCTCTCGCGAGCGCGAGGTTCAGCAGCCCCAGCAGCAGAATCGCGGCGGCGGCATGAACCCCACACGTCGCCGCCGCCGTCATCTGTCGAGCGAGGAGCGCGAGGACGCCTTCCGCTCCGCAGCTGCTCGCGAGGCCGGTGCCGCTTCCAAGGGCGCCTCGGCCTCCGATGCGCCTGTCGACAAGAGCGGCAAGTCACGTGGCGAGGAGGAGCGCGCGCCGCGTCCGCGCCGTCGCCATTCCTCGGGCGCGCAACAGAAGCCCTCAGTGCCCTCCGTGGCCGATCAGGTCTCGGATGGCGAGGTCAAGGTCACGCGCCGTCGTCCCGGGGATGGCGGGGGAGCGGCTGCCAAGGCTTCGCGTGGCGCCGCTCGCGACGAGCGCGAGCCGCGCGAGAATCGCGGTGGCGAGGGCTCGGCCGACCAGGGTCAAAAGCGCCGTCGCCGTCGTCGTTCCCGCAAGCCGCGCCAGGATGGTGGCGAGGGCTCGACCCCGTCTTCGTCCGCACCACAACCGCCCGCCGGCGAATAACGCCCGCGAGCGGATTTAACCTGCCTTGCCCCGAGCGCATCGGGGTATCATAGCGCCGAATCAACAACCCTCCCTGCGATCGAGCGTAGGGAGGGTTGTGTCTTGAAGAGCCATCTGAACATATTGAGCCGTCTGCAGAGTGCCGGTGCCCTACCGTTTGCGGACGAATTGCTACCGTTTGCCGAGCGCGCGACGTACGAGGCGCTCGAGGCATTGTCGCCAACACGATGTGCCGGCTGCGAGCGCGCCGGTGCGCTTATTTGCCAAGACTGCCTGGCCGCGCTCACGCTCATCGACCCACGTCATAGCTGCACCCGATGTGGCGCCCCGTTTGGGGATTTGCTGTGCACTGAGTGTTCGGTCGAGGGCACGTCTTCGGCAATGGCGGAGGCGCTCGACCGCTGCCTGGCGTGCGCCGTCTATGCGCATCCGCTGCCGCGCATCATTAAAGCGTACAAGGATGCGGGCGAGCGACGTCTGGCTCCGTATCTGGCGGAGCTGCTCTACGACACCGCCCTGCATGCCCAGGTCGTAGCTCCCGATCGCTACGGAGGCGTGCTTTCCGGTGCGGATGCGGTGGTGTTTGTGCCTGCGACGGCGGCAGCGTTTCGGCGGCGTGGTTTTGATCATATGGAGGCTATTGCGCGCCCATTTTGCGAGCTGTCGGGTGTTCCTCTGCTCGATGCTCTCGTCAAGTACGGGCATGGCGACCAGCGCGAACTCGGTCGTGAGGAGCGCCGCGAGCGTGCCCGAGGTATGTACGAGACGGTTGAGGACGTGCACGGCCGCCGCTTGCTGCTTATCGACGACGTTATCACCACGGGTGCGACGATGGCAGCGGCTTCGGCGGAACTCAAGCGCGCCGGTGCCACGGCCGTTGATGGCCTCGCTATCGCACGCGTTTGGTAGGGGTGGTTCAGATGGCAATAAAGATCGGGCAGCGTGGCAACCCTGCAAGCGAGCAGCTGGCTGCTTCCGTAATTCTGACGGGCGCCTCGGCGCTACGCATGATGCGCGCCGAGCGCCGACAAATGGGTTACATCAGCTGGAGGGACCTCAGTCCCGATGGAGAGTGCCGTGTGCTGCGCGCGTCGTCGCCCTCGATCGAGGACATCTATCTTCCCGACTTGGTGCGGATTGGGGCCGCAAGCGGCGAGGTGCAAGAAGATCTTTGCTTGCTGGTGGGATCTGCGGCGCAGCGCCGCCGCATGCCTGGCGTGGGCTGGTCCGTATGCTCTGGGTTGCCCGCCGGCTCGATTCTAGAGGTGGAACCAGGGGTGTACAGTCTATCTCCCGAGGCCCTTTGTGTTGCCGTCGCCCGCGAGGTCGGCTGTATCCAGGCATTTGCCCTGGCCCAGGAGTTGTGCTCTAAGATTTCGCTGAGTGACCGCGGGCAGTATCTACCTCCCTACACATCGCCTGTCGTGAACAAATTGGCAAAGGACAAAGACCAGCCGCCAGATGTCGGTTACTTTGAGGTCGAGTCCGTGCTGACACCCGATTGCCTGGTAGATTACCTCGCGGCATGCAAGGGGAATGTGGCCAAACAGCTGCTGCGCCTGTGTCCCTACCTGTCAGAAAATCTGCGCTCGCCCATGGAGTGCATCATGCTCGCTCTGTTTTCGCTTCCGTTTTCCTATGGCGGATTTGCCTGCGGTCCCTTTAAGACCGACTACAAGATCGAGTTCGATGACCGCGCGCAGGCAATCTCGGGGATGCCGCATGCAGTTTGCGATGCGTATCAGGAAGCAGCCCAGTTTGACCTGGAATACAACGGTGAGCTGGGCCATTCCTCCCGGAGGGGACGTATCCATGATGAAAAACGCAACACGGGCTTGATTACTATGGGAATCGAGGTCGCGACGGTCAATAACGAGATGCTCTGCGACATGGAGGCAATGGAGGCGCTCGCATGGCGCATGCACCAGCGTATGGGTAAGCGATATCAGAATCGCGTAGAGGCTCGCCGAAAGAGGCAAGATGCTCTGCTGAATACGCTCCGAGCGTGCTTTGGGCTCAAGCCAGCGTAAAACTATGGCTTTATAGGGGGTCTGTTTATATGCTCTGTGCAAAAAACGGCAAATATGAGTACTGTTACTAGATTAGTGACAGCAAAAACAAAGAAACTTGGGCCGAAAATCTGGATTCAGCGAAGAGATAGTAAACGAATGTGGAATATCTTGGCGCCAAGCAGGCTGTGCGGAACTCAAAAAGGGCTCGTGAGGCGGTAATACTCTGCTACTAAATTGGTAACAGTACTAATATTTGCCGTTTTTTGCACACGGCACCCTGAGACGGGTGCCCCGGAGCTCCCCGTGGGGGAGCTCCGGGCTTCATGGGGGCACGAATAGCCCGCTCCGACCTGCGAAATCTGTACTCGCGATGCGAATAACGCCCCTAACCTTAAACTTTAGCTTGAACTTAGCTATAATGCGCTTCGTTCCTACCAGGCTGTGGTTGCGGACGGACGAAATGCCCGTCCTAGTCCAAGACAGACGCGGTCAAAGGGATCCACGTAAGCGACCGCGTGCGCGCGGCGCGATCATGGCGCGTCCTAGATGTAAGCCGCACCGTCCGTTCTACTTTCTTTGGGGCAATACCGCCTCGCGGGCGAGCGGGTCAGTCGTGAAGGTGGCTGCGGCCTCCCGAGCAAACACCCCGGTGCGCAAGTGTGGGGTCAAATACCAGGTCAGCTGGTGGGAACAACCTGATATTCCGCGCAACGCACGGATCGTATACGACACAGAAGGCAGGGTAGTGGACATGGTGAGGGGCAGCTTGATGCACGCGGCTCGGTTAGGTGCTGGGACCGCAGCGGTCATCGCCGTTTTGGGCCTGAGCGGATGCGCGTTCAACCCGCTGTCTACGTTCACGACTCCCACGATCGACCAGATCGAGTACGAGACCGTCACGCCGGCGGTGTCGGACGACGCCCTGGTCACTCCCGGAACCCTGACGGTCGCCCTCGATACTTCCGATGCGCCGCAGGCCATGCAGGACGCCGACGGCGAGCTCACGGGGTATGCGGTTGACGCCGCCCGCGCCCTCGCAAGCCGCATGGGCCTTAAGGTCGCCTTTGTCGATGCGTCCTCGGCAGGTTCCGCGCTCGGCGACAAAAAGGCCGATATCTTTATCGGCGAGATTAACTCCACGGACGGGGACATTAGCTCGTTCGGCACCTGCCTGTACGATGCCACTTCCGTGTTCGGTAAAACTAGAGATGGTGGGTCGCTAAGCGTTTCCACCGATACCCTTAGCACGTCCACCCTGGGCGTTCAGATGTCCTCGGCCTCGCAGGAGGCGCTTGCTAAGCAGAGCATTACCGCCAACCAAAAGACCTGCTCCAACATCAACGAGTGCTTTGAGGCGCTCGAGTCCGGCGAGGTCGACTATGTGATCTGCGACTCCACGGCCGGCGGCTACCTTGCACGCCTGATGAGCGAGGTCTCCTATGTCGGTGCGCTCGAGGCGCCCTCGACGCTTGGTGTTGCGGGCCTCTCGTCCAATGACGAACTGTGCCGTGCCGTGAGCGATGCCCTCGACGACATCACGGTCGACGGTACGCTCGAGGCGGTCCACTGCGTCTGGTATGGCAGGATGCCCTACGACCTCACCACTAAGACGGTTTCGGGCGCTAACGTGCAGCCGGGCGACTCTGAGTCCAGTGAGACCACGTCCTCCGGCAGCGAGTCCTCCGATTCCGACAATGAGACCGCATCCTCCGAGGACAAATCGTCCAGCCAGGAAGGCGCCATCACCGACGACGACATTAACAAACTCAATAGCTAGTTATTGCTAGGGGTGGTGTCTCCTATACGTTGGAAAGGACACCTCTTCACGGTTTCAACACGCACTGCCGGGTTTCCCCAATAGGGGAGCCCGGCTTTTTCATCCCTATAAAACCAGCAGGTCAAAGCCAATTTTCGAGACCAAATACAAATCTGTGGGCTCCCTCCTATAGCGCACTTTGCCATGGAAAAGTACGAGACTTCGGTATGCGGTATCAAGCAATCGTTATTCGGGTCTTTAGGAATCCGCGTGATTAAATGCACGGCAATGGGTACATAGCCAGTACAGTAAGTCCCCGAGGCAGATTGGAGCCACGTATGGATATCAAGGTTTCTGGACGCAAGACGACGGTAACCGATGCTCTGCGTGCGCATGTGGATGAGAAGATCGGCGAGGCGCTCAAGGTTTTCGATATCGAGCCCATGACGGTCGACGTTGTACTTCGCTATGAGAAGAACCCCTCGAACCCCAACCCGGCAATCGTCGAGGTTACGGTTCGTGCCCGCGGTTCGGTGATTCGCGTTGCCGAGCACGGTGCAGATATGTACGCCGCTATCGACCTCTCCGCCGATAAGGTCACCCGCCAGCTGCGCAAGTTCAAGACCAAGGTCGTGGACAACCGCCAGGGCGGTGCCAGCGCCGCGGATGTCGCACCGGTCGAGCGCGTTGAGGATCTGGCCGACCTGCTGCTGCCCGAGGAAGAGGACGACCTGCTCGTCCGCGAGAAGGTTATCGACGTCACCCCGATGACTGAGGAGCAGGCGCTGGTGCAGACCGATCTGCTGGGCCACGACTTCTACGTGTTCGAGAACGCGACGACCGGTCTCATCAATGTGGTGTATCACCGTAAGAATGGTGGATATGGCATCATCAAGCCCCGCATCGAAACACTTGACGAGTAAAATACGTTAACTTGCATGAGTTAACGGTTGGCGGCCATCCCATGCGGGTGGCCGCCTTTTTTACGTAAGGAGTCGCTTTGATGGACAAGGCTGCATCTACCGGCCATTCGGACCGTTGCCGCATCGTCGTCGATACCTGCTGCGACTTTAGTCCCGAGGTCGCCGCGAACCTTGATGTCGATATCCTGGGCTTCCCCTTCATTATCGATGGCGAAGAGCGCACGGATGACATCTGGTCGAGCATGAGCCCTAAGGAGTTCTACGACCGCATGCGCGCCGGTGCCCGCGTGTCCACCTCGGCTGTGTCGCTCGGTCGCTATATCGAGTTCTTTACCGAGTGCGCCAAAGAGGGCACGCCCACGGTCTACCTGTGTTTTACCTCGGCGCTGTCGTCGAGCTACAACTCCGCGTGCCAGGCGGCGGACGCCGTGCGTGCCGAGTATCCCGATTTTGAGCTGTACGTGGTCGACAACGCTCTGCCCTGCGCGGCCGGCGCGCTCTTGGCGCTCGAGGCCGTGCGTCAGCGTTCGGCGGGACTGACTGCCAAGCAGCTGGTCGATTGGGCAAACGAGGCCAAGACCTACGTGCACGGCTACTTTACGCTCGAGAGCTTCGACGCACTGGCTGCCGGCGGCCGCATTCCTCCCGCGGCGGCGCAGCTCACGGCAAAGCTCGACGTCAAGCCCGAGCTCTCCTACGACCTGGCCGGCTCGCTGTCGCTGATCGGCGTCAACCGCGGCCGCAAGAAGGCGCTCAAGTCCATCCTCAAGTCGTTCCGCGAGAACTACGTGCCCGATCGCACCATGCCCATCGCCATCATGACGGCCGATGCCGAAAAGGATGGTGACTGGCTCGAAGCCGCCATCCGCAAGGAGGAGGGTTGCGCCGACGTCACGATCATTCGCGGCTCCGTG
This sequence comes from Collinsella sp., assembly GCA_018378775.1. GTDB lineage: Bacteria > Actinomycetota > Coriobacteriia > Coriobacteriales > Coriobacteriaceae > Collinsella. Next base: position 21,851 of record JAGZWV010000006.1, read on the forward strand.
GGTCCCACCATCGGCTCGCACGTGGGCCCCGGCATGGTGGGCTGCGCGTTTTGGGGTAAGAACCGCGCCGACAAGGCGTCGCTTTCCGACCGTATCGCCCGCCGCGTGCGCGGTCAGTAGGCAAGCGCTGCGTCCGTAATCGCCCTCGACTCACAGCCCAAACGCTGGCACCGAGTATTCAACCTGGTAACAACACCCAACCTAAAAGGAAAGGTTTCATGGCAAACAAGCTCTCCGTCGCATTTATCGGCACCGGAATCATGGGTGCCCCCATCGCCGGCCACATTCTGGACGCCGGCTATCCCGTCACGGTCAACAACCGCACCAAGTCCAAGGCGGCGGCGCTTATCGAGCGCGGCGCCGTCTGGGCAGATACGCCGGCCGATGCCGCGGCGAACGCCGATGTCGTCTTTACCATGGTGGGCTATCCCTCCGAGGTCGAGGAACTCTACCTGGCGGGCGACGGCCTGCTCGCGTGCACCAAGCCGGGTGCGGTCTTGATCGACCTCACCACGAGCTCGCCCGAGCTTGCCCGTGACATTGCCGAGGCCGCCCAGGTTTCTGGTCGCATGGCGTTTGACTGCCCCGTCACCGGCGGCGAGTCGGGCGCTATCGCCGGTACGCTCACGGCTATCGTGGGCGCTACCGAGAACGACATCGCGCCGGTCCGCGACATCCTTGCCACCTTTGCGGCCAACATCTGCTGCTTCGACGGCGCCGGCAAGGGCCAGGCTGCCAAGCTCGCCAACCAGGTGTCGCTGGGCGCCTGCATGGTCGGCATGGCAGACGCCATGGCGTTTGCCGAGCTGAGCGGCCTTGATCTTGAGAAGACCCGTCAGATGATCCTGGGTGGCACCGGCAAGTCCGGTGCCATGGAGAGCCTGGCGCCCAAGGCGCTCGACGGCGATTACAAGCCCGGCTTTATGGTCGAGCACTTCATCAAGGACCTGCGCTTGGCGCTCGCCTATGCCGACGACCGCGAGCTTGCGCTGCCCGGCGCCGACGTGGCCTTTACGCTTTACGACATGCTCGATGCCATCGGTGGCGCCAAGCTGGGCACCCAGGCCGTCACGGTCCTCTATAAGGAGGAAGCCGACGCCATCGCCGCCGGTCTGGACTGGTCGCAGTATCGTCCCGAGGAGCATGGCGCTCACGAGGAAGGCTGCGGTTGCGGCGAGCATGACGACGATCACGAGTGCGGTTGTGGCCACCACCATGGCGAGGACCACGAGTGCTGCGGCGGCCACGGTCATGACGACGGCCACGAGTGCTGCTGCGGCCACCATCACGGGGAGCAGCGCCTATGAGCTTGACGTTCGTGGTGCTTGCGCTGGTGCTCTTTCTCTTTGCGATCTACATCGGCTTTTTGTGCGGCCAGTGGGCGTGCGAAAAGCGCGTCATCACCAAGCGCGACTACTGGATTGCCAACTTTGCGGGAGCTGCGGCAGTCGTCCTGCTGACCTGGGTGTTCTCGCTGTTCCCGCTGGTGCAGTTTGCGCCGATCGGCTGGCTCGGCGGCTTTATCGCCGGCCTTAAGATGAGCTTTGGCGAGTCCGTCGGTCCGTGGCGCAAACACGACGAGGTCTTTAACGTTAACAAGGCTCACCGCGCCGCCGCCGACGCGGGCGATGCCGAGGAGCGCCGCCGCGCGCGTCGCAATGGCGCGGCCGACCGACAGCTCATCTCGGTCACCGATGACAGCAAAGGTGCTGGCAAGCACGCTAAGAAATAGTAAAAAGAGGTAACTATGGCAGAAAACAAAGACGAACAGCTCACCGACGAGGAGCTGGCACAGCTCCAGCTGGCAGAGGAGAACGAGAACGCCGTCGACCGCCTGGTCAAGGAGCTCGGCTGCCCCACGCGCCGTATCCGCCAGTTTGCCGCCCGCGTGCTGCACCTGCTTGCCGAGCGCGATCCGCAGCGCGTCGTGCCCTGTGTGCCCGCGCTGATCGAGGCGCTCGATCGCCCCGAGGCTCAGACCCGCTGGGAGGCCCTCGATGCCCTGACGGCGCTCGCCACCACTTGCCCCGAGCAGCTGGGCGATGCCTTTGAGGGCGCCGAGACCGCGCTGTTCGACGAGATTTCCTCCACGCTGCGCTATGCCGCCTTCCGCCTGCTGTGCGTGTGGGGCGCCACGAGCGTCGAGCGTTCGCGCGAGGCTTGGCCCATCCTGGACGAGGCCATCCAGTGCTACCACGGCGACCTTGAGTATCGCGATATGCTCGGTTGCCTGTACGAGTTTGGCCAGGGCGAGATCGACGCCGAGGTCGCCGAGAAGCTTGCGCTGCGCCTTAAGTTCGACGCCGAGAACGGCAAGGGCAGCTATCTCAAGGCCCGTTCGAGCGAGATTTGCGAAATGCTTGTTAAACGTTTTGGCCTGGATCTCTCCAAAAAGAAGAAGCGTGCTAGCGTTAAAAAATCTGACGACGCCGAAGACGAGGAGTAACAGATTATGGCGCACGATGTAGTCCTGATTCCCGGTGACGGTATCGGTCCCGAGATTACGCAGGCCATGCGCCGCGTGGTCGAGGCCACCGGTGTCCAGATCAACTGGAACGTCCAGGAGGCAGGTGCCGGCGTCATGGACGAGTTTGGCACGCCGCTGCCCCAGCACGTGCTCGATGCGGTCGCCGAGACCAAGGTTGCCATCAAGGGCCCCATCACCACGCCGGTCGGCACGGGTTTCCGCAGCGTTAACGTGGCCCTGCGCAAGCACTTCGACCTGTACGCCTGCGTGCGCCCCTGCCTGTCGCAGCCGGGCGACGGCTCGCGCTTCCGCGACGTCGACCTGGTCATCGTGCGTGAGAACACCGAGGACCTCTACGCCGGGATCGAGTTCGATGAGGGCGCTGCCGAGGTCGAGGAGCTCTCACAGCTTGTCGAGCGCTCGGGTCAGAAGACCTTCGCCGCCGATTCCGCCATCTCAATTAAGCCCATCTCCATCGCCAAGAGCCGCCGCATTGTGGAGTACGCCTTTGAGTACGCCCGCCGTTGCGTCCGTAAAAAGGTGACGGCCGTGCACAAGGCCAACATTATGAAGGCGACCGATGGCCTGTTCCTGCGCGTTGCGCGCGAGGTGGCCGCCAACTATCCCGATATTGAGTTCAACGACAAGATCGTCGACGCCACCTGCATGGGCCTGGTCCAGAACCCCAACGACTTCGATGTCCTGGTGCTGCCCAACCTGTACGGCGATATCGTCAGCGACCTGTGCGCCGGCCTGGTAGGTGGCCTGGGTATGGCCCCCGGCTCCAACATCGGTGCCGACTGCGCCATCTTCGAGGCAACGCATGGCTCCGCGCCCGATATCGCTGGCCAGGATATCGCCAACCCCACGGCCGAGATTCTGTCTGCGGCTATGATGCTCGATCATCTGGGCGAGAACGATGCGGCCAATCGTATCCGCGCCGCCGTGTCCGCCACGCTCGACGAGGGTAAGCAGGTTACCGGCGACGTGCGTCGTGCCCAGACCGGCTCCGTCGAGGGCGCCGTGGGCACGCAGGCCTTTGCCGATGCCGTTATCGCGCACCTGGCCTAAGGCATGCAGACTGCAAACGCCTAAATAGTACTTAAGTGTTTGCGTATAACCTGAGAATCAATACGCCCGGCGCTTTGTCGGGCGTATTCTATTGCGGACTATGTTTCCTAACAAGGAGTAACTGATATGGGTCTGATTCAAAAGAAGGACGAGAAGGACGAGATCGACGGCATCCAGATCATCGAGCGCGGCGAAGGCCCCGATGGTGATGAGGAGGAGAAGATCGATCTGGTCGCCGGTACGTCTGCCGAACATATTGCCGCCGGTACGACGGCCGAGGAGGAGGACGCTCGCCTGGAGGCAAAGATCGCCGCGGACGCCGCCGACGAGAACCTCATGCCCGAGGAGCAGGACGAGGACGACGATATCCTGGGTTCCGACGAAGACGACCGCGCATCCAAGCACAAGAAGACGATGATTGCCGCCTTTGTGGTTGCAGTCGTGATTGCTGCCGTGATTGGCTTCTTTATTGGCAATGGTGGTTTTGGCGGCAAGGGTGTCGGCTCGGCGACCCTCACCGAGGACCAGCTCGATTCGACCGTGGCAAGCTACAGCTACAACGGCAAGAAGAGCGACATCACCGCGCGCGAGGCCATTGAGAGCCAGTACAGCCTCGACACCGTCAAGGATGGCGATGGCAACTACACCGCTCCCTCTGCCGACGTCATCCTGTCCTACGTGCGCAACAAGATCCTGCTCGACGCTGCCGAGGACGAGGGCATCACCGTCTCTTCTAAGGAGATGAAGAAGTACGCCGAGGATTCCATCGGCACTTCGGACTACAAGACCATGGCCACGCAGTATGGCGTGTCCAAGGACCAGGCCAAGCAGATCGTCCGTCAGTCCGCGACGCTGCAGAAGCTCTACAAGAAGAAGGTGGGCGATAGCTCCGCAAGCATGCCGACCGCCCCGACCGAGCCTGCTGACGGCAACGAGGAGACCGCGAGCAAGGACTACGCCGATTACATCATCAAACTTGCCGGCGACGAGTGGGATAGCGAAAAGGGCACCTGGAAGGACGCCGATAGCACCTACGCTAAGGCCTTCGCTGACGATGCCTTTACGGCTGATAGCGCTACCTACAAGCAGGCCATGACCGCCTATTACACCGCCTACCAGCAGTACTCTTCGCAGGCTTCGAGCGCCAGCTCCAAGTGGACCGAGTATGCTAACGGCCTCTACGCCAAGGCCAACATCAGCATTTACGGCCTGTTTGCGTAAGGTTTGCCTGCACTACTGCGAGCTAACCGATCTACCTGATTGAGCCCGCTAGAACGGACAACGTTCTAGCGGGTTTTTTGTTACCGAAACCACTAGGGTAGGCCTCGCGCCCGCGCAAGCGCTCCATCGCGTATCCCCAATTCATATGGGAAAATAACTGCAAACGATTGCAAGTAACCGGTGAACGGTCGAAAACTACCGTTCACCGATAATCTCAAAACTGGTTCTAACTGGTATTAAGTCAAAAAGACCAATTCACATATCTTCACAATGACCTGCAATTTTTCTACACGCTATTTTTAGCCGCCTTGCGTTGTTTAGACACAGGAAAAGATCCGATCTTTTGCCAAAGCATTTCGGAACGGTTTCAAAACCGCAGGTAGAAGTGTTAACGACCGGTAAACGGTCGATTTATCACCGTGAGCGGTGAAAAAACGTTTTACCGTATGAATCAACGAAAGCGACCTCTTCTGGGGTGATATAGTGACAACAACACGTCACGTGGTTACTACCAGTTTAGAAACCACTGGTCTTCAAAGTACGCTTTCTAAGAAGCTTTAAGGGCGAGCGCCCGCTGGCTTCCGAAAATCATCGGACTCAGATCGTACACACCTTCGGAAGGGAAATTTGAATGGTTGGCTTTATTCTTACCGGTCATGGACAGTTCGCACCCGGCCTCGCAAGCGCTATCGCTATGGTTGCTGGCGACCAGCCCGCTTTTACCGTCGTTCCTTTTGAGGGCGACCAGGCTGCTTCCTACGGTGAGGATCTCCGCGCCGCTATTACCGCCATGCGCGAGGAGTGCGATGGCGTGCTCGTCTTTACCGACCTGCTTGGTGGCACCCCGTTCAACCAGGCGATGATGATTGCCCAGGATGTCGACAACGTCGAGGTTCTGACCGGCACCAACCTTCCCATGGTTATTGAGCTTCTGTTCCTCCGCGGCAACGCCACGCTCGCCGAGCTTGGCGAGCAGGCCGTGACCGTTGGCCAGACGGGCATCACCGCCCAGACGGTCGCATCCGTTGCCGGCTCCGACGAAGAGGATATCTTCGGCGACGAGGACGGCATCTAATGGCCGATTTCGGAGCCAACGTCCTGAGCTCCTCGGTCGCCCTTTTAGGCTTGCTTGTCATCATGGGCTTGATTTACACCATCTGGTCGCAAATCAACATGAAGAAGAAGCAGAAGTACTTCAAGGAGCTGCACACCGAGCTCAAGCCGGGTCAAGAGGTTCTTTTCGCCGGCGGTATCTACGGAACCGTCAAAGGCATCGAAGGCGAGAAGGTCCAGATCAAAGTCCGATCCGGAGCCGTCGTAGATGTTTCGCGTTACGCGATTCAGGAGATCAAGTAACTGTCGTCAGCAAATAACGAAAGGAAGCTGATCAACATGGCAGAGCCCAACATTCTTCTTACCCGCATCGATAACCGACTGGTTCATGGTCAGGTTGCCACCCAGTGGAACTCCACCCTGGGCTCCAACCTCATCCTCGTCGCCAACGACGACGTGGCGTCCAACACCATGCGCCAGAACCTCATGAAGATGGCCGCTCCCGCCGGCGTCGCTACGCGTTTCTTCTCTCTGCAGAAGACCATCGACGTCATTGGCAAGGCGAGCCCGCGCCAGAAGATCTTCATCGTGGCCGAAACACCGGAAGACGTGCTTACGCTCGTCAAGGGCGGTGTGCCTATAAAGAAGGTAAACATCGGCAACATGCACATGTCGGAAGGAAAGCGCCAAGTCGCCACCTCCGTCGCAGTTAACGACGAGGATGTCGCTGCGTTTAAAGAGCTGCAGGAATTGGGGGTGGAGTTGGAGATCAGGCGCGTTCCGAGCACGCCTGTTGAGGACACGAGCAAGCTCTTCTCGTAATCCTCGTGATCCACGTTGTCAGGAGTGAAACCCTGACGTTCTGTACGTGAAATCCAAAGTGCGTACATACATTTTGAAAGGAGGAGCAAGATGGAATACTCGATCATCCAGATCGCTCTGGTCTTCGTCGTCACGTTCATCGCGGCAATCGACCAGTTTGACTTCCTCGAGTCTCTCTATCAGCCCATCGTCACCGGCGCCGTCATCGGTCTTATCCTTGGCGACCTCAACACCGGTCTTCTCGTGGGTGGTACCTATCAGCTCATGACGATCGGCAACATGCCGATCGGAGGCGCTCAGCCGCCTAACGCCGTCATCGGCGGCATCATGGCAGCCATTCTCGCTATCGCCACGGGCCTCGAGCCCAACGCGGCAGTCGGTCTCGCCATTCCGTTCGCTCTGCTTGGCCAGCTCGGCGTTACCCTGGTCTTCACGCTTATGTCCCCGCTTATGTCCACGGCCGATAACATGGCTCATAACGCGGACACCAAGGGCATCGAGCGCCTGAACTACTTCGCCATGGCTCTGCTCGGCCTGATCTTCGCTGTCGTCGTCACCCTGTTCTTCATCGCTGGCGCTACCATTGGTCAGACCATCGCTTCCGCCATCCCGACTTGGCTGCAGACCGGTCTGTCCGCTGCAGGCGGCATGATGCGCTTCGTCGGCTTCGCCGTCCTGCTCAAGGTTATGATGAACCGCGATATGTGGGGCTTCTTCCTCATGGGCTTTGGCCTCGCGCTCATCACCGTTGCCAACGATTCGCTGGCAACCCCTGCTCTGCTCATCCTCGCTCTCATCGGCTTCGGCATCGCTTTCTGGGACTTCCAGCAGCAGACCGAGCTGAAGGGTGCAGCTGTTTCTGACGGAGGTGACTTCGAAGATGGCATCTAATGAGTATGTGATCCCGGAGCACTACGAGGATCTCACTCCTGCTCCGCAGCTCGACCAGAAGACCCTCAACAAGATGGCTTGGCGCTCCTGCTTCCTGCAGGCATCGTTCAACTACGAGCGCATGCAGGCCGCTGGCTGGCTCTACTCCATCATCCCCGGTCTGGAGAAGATCCACACCAACAAGAACGACCTCGCGGCTTCCATGAGCCACAACCTGGAGTTCTTCAACACCCACCCGTTCCTTGTCACCTTTGTTATGGGCATCGTGCTTTCGCTCGAGCAGAACAAGGTTGACATCCCCACGATCCGCGCCGTCCGCGTCGCCGCAATGGGCCCGCTCGGTGGTATCGGTGACGCCCTGTTCTGGCTGACGCTCGTGCCTATCACGGCCGGCATCACCTCCAACATGGCCATCAACGGCAACGCCGCTGCACCGATCATCTTCCTGGTGATCTTCAACGTCGTCCAGTTCGCTCTGCGCTTCTGGCTCATGAACTGGTCCTACAAGCTTGGCACCAGCGCTATTGACGCTCTGACCGCCAACATGCAGGCCTTCACGCGTGCCGCTTCCATCATGGGCGTCTTCGTCGTCGGTTGCCTGGTCGTCACCATGGGTGGCACCCAGATCAACCTCCAGATCCCCAACGGCACCACCCGTGGTCTCTCCGCTACTACCGTGATCGTCTCCGAGAAGGAGGCCGAGAACTTCACCGGTATGGAGGGCATCGATACCGAGACCGCTGAGGCCGGTACCATCGCCATGACCGATAAGGACGGCAACGCCCTTACCGCTTCCGATGCCGACGGCAACGCTGTCGAGTGCGGCGTCACCGATCTGGGTAACGGCATGGAGTCCGTGACCTACGGCACCGTTACCGAGGATCCGGTCAACTTCTCTGTTGCCGACACCCTCAACACCATCGTCCCGAAGCTCGTCCCGCTTATGCTTACGCTGCTGCTTTACTACATGTTCGCTAAGCACAGCTGGACCCCGACCAAGGGCATTCTCCTGCTCTTCGTCCTTGGCATCCTGGGCGCTGGCCCGCTTGGTCTCTGGCCGAGCATCTGGTAAGGCTCTAGCTTGAGGGGTGTGTCCCTACGCGGCTCACACCCCGACCCCTTAAGCCATGTGTATGTTAAAAGCCGCGTGCTCGAAAGAGCGCGCGGCTTTTGTTTTCTTAATGATTCGGGTGTGGCAGACAGATAATGCATAACACCCTAGGTAGTTAGCCGAATTCGAGCAAAAGGGAGGATAGGATGGCGATCGGAGCGCGTAAGCAACCGCTGTACGATCAGCTGGTCGATATTCTGACCGAAAAGATTGACCATGAATATCGCGCCGGTGACATGATTCCTTCCGAGCGCGAACTTTCGGAGCGCTATGGTCTCTCGCGCACTACGGTACGCCTGGCTCTGCAGGAACTGGAGCGTTTAGGACTGGTGGTTCGGCAGCACGGTCGCGGTACCTTTGTGACCGACCGTTCGGCAAAAGCAACCAATCTTATGCAGTCCTACAGCTTTACCGAGCAGATGCGTGCGATGGGTCGAGAACCCGAGACCACGATTCTCGAGTTTTGCGAGATGGAGGCCGATAAGAATCTGGCCGAGCATATGGGATTGCGCATCGGTGATCGCATTTTTAAGCTCAAGCGCCTTCGCTCTGCCGACAACATGCCCATGATGGTCGAACGCAGCTATCTACCGGTTCGTCAATTTCTGTCCCTAAAGCGACCGCTGCTGGAGCGTAAGCCGCTTTACGATGTGATTGAGCAGGACTTTCAGCAAAAGATTCGCGTGGCCGAAGAGGAGTTCTATGCGAGCATAGCCCGTCCCACCGATGCCCACCTTTTGGGAATTGTCGAGGGCTCGCCTGTGCTCGATTTGGTCAGGACTACGTATAACGAGTCAAACGAGGTAGTGGAGTACACACTCTCGGTTGCTCGTGCCGATCAGTTTAAATACAAGGTTTACCACCAGCGCAGTAACTAGTGCTCGCATCGTTTCCATATGGTGATTCTTTGCATTTAACTGGTTACTACCAGATAACCAACCGAAGTGTATAATTGCACGTCAGAGGATTACTTCTAGAGAGAGGTATTAGAAATGTTCGAGAAGAGTGTCGAGGAGCTCACCGAGCTCGGCGCCCAGATCACCACGGCCGAGATTGCTCAGCAGCCCGAGCTTTGGCGTGATACGCTCAACATCTATCGCGAGAACAAGGAGGCCATCGAGGCCTTCCTGGCCGAGGCTCGCGCTATGGGCGAGGGCCGTCTGTCCGTTGTCTTTACCGGTGCCGGTACGTCCGACTACGTTGGCGACACCTGCGCCCCGTACCTGCGCCACGCTGGCAACACTGATCTCTACGACTTTAAGCCCATCGCCACGACCGACATCGTGAGCGCCCCGCGCGACTTCCTGCGCGCCGAGGATCCCACGCTCGTGGTTTCCTTTGCCCGCTCTGGCAACAGCCCCGAGAGCCTTGCCGCCGTTGCCGTTGCCAAGGAGCTCGTCCACAACGTCAAGTTCCTCAACATCACCTGCGCTCCCGAGGGCAAGCTCGCCGTCGAGTCTGCCGATGATCCCAACGCGCTGACGCTGCTCATTCCGCGCGCCAACGACAAGGGCTTCGCCATGACCGGTTCTTATTCCTGCATGACCCTGCTCTCCACCCTTATTTTCGACACTGCCTCTGACGAGCAGAAGGCCGAGTGGGTCGAGACGATTGCCAAGATGGGCGAGGAGGTCATCTCCCGTGAGCCCGAGATCGCCGATTACCTGGCTGGCGACTTCAACCGCGTGACCTACTTGGGCTCTGGCTCCTTCGGTGGCCTTGCCCAGGAGAGCCAGCTCAAGATTCTCGAGCTCGCTCACGGTCTGGTCGCTACTTCCTACGACACCTCCATGGGCTATCGTCACGGACCTAAGTCTTTCGTCGACGATAAGACGCTCGTCTTCGTGTTCGTCAACAACGACGCCTACACCCGTCAGTATGACATCGACATTCTCAACGAGATCGGCGGCGACGAGATCGCTCAGCACACCGTTGCCGTTCAGCAGGAAGGTGCCACTGTCTATGAGGGTGAGTCCTTCACCTTTAAGGGCTACGAGGCGCTTCCCGAGGGCTACCTTGCCCTGCCGTTCGTGATGTTTGCCCAGGCTATCAGCCTGCTCAACTCCGTGCGCGTGGGCAACACGCCCGATACGCCGAGCCCTACCGGCACGGTCAACCGCGTGGTTAAGGGCGTGACGATTCACCCCTTCACCGCTTAATCGCGTCCCCCTGTAAGGGCGCCCGTCCGCTCATAACGGCGGGCGGGCGCTTTTTGTTTTTAGGTGAGCTGGGTATAAGCATCACCATGGTCAACTGCTTTTAGAAGCAAGGAGTGCATATGAGCACATACGCAATTAAGGCTGACAAGTTCTTCTTGCCGGCAGGCCCGCAGCTGGGCGGCTACCTCATGGTCGAGGACGGCGTCTTTGGCGCCTGGCAGACCGATGAGCCCTCTTGCGAGATTAAGGACTACACGGGTTCGTGGATTGCGCCGGGCATGGTTGACACCCACATCCACGGCTTCTATAACCACTCGACTACCGATAACGACCCCGAGGGCATCGATATCAGCTCGACCGAGCTCGCCCGTCGCGGTACTACCAGCTGGTTGCCCACGACGTTTACCGACGGCGTTGAGCAGATCAAGGACGCCTGCGCGGCTATCGCTCAGGCTGACGAGGGCCGCGGCCCCGACTTCTGCGGCGCCCGCATCCAGGGCATCTACCTTGAGGGTCCCTTCTTTACGATGAAGCACGTGGGCGCACAGAACCCCGCTTATCTGATCGACCCCTCCGAGGAGGTCTTCGACCAGTGGCAGGAGGCTGCCGGCGGGCGTATCGTCAAGAGCGCTATGGCCGCTGAGCGCGACGGTGCCGCTGCCTACGCTGCTGCCCTGAACGCCAAAGGTGTCGTGACCAGCATTGGCCACTCCGATGCCACCTACGATGAGTGCGTCGCTGCGATCAACGCCGGTGCCAGCTGCTTTACGCACACCTACAACGGCCAGCGCGGTCTGCATCACCGCGAGCCCGGTGTCGTGGGTGCAGCCATGTCCACCCCCGAGACCTACGCCGAGATCATCTGCGACGGCAAGCACGTGAACCCTGCCGCCATCAAGGCGCTGCTGCAGGCCAAGGGCTGGCAGCATACGGTGCTTATCACCGACTGCCTGGGCTGCGGTGGCATGCCCGAGGGCAGCTACACCAGCGGTGGCATGGACGTCATCATGAAGGACAACCTGTGCTGGCTCGCCGACGGCAAGAGCATTGCCGGCTCGGTGCTCACGCTTGCCCAGGGCGTTAAGAACATCGTGGACTGGGGTATCGCCAGCGCCGATATCGCCATTCGCATGGCAACCGAGGTGCCGGCTCGCTCCGCGCACATCGAGGATAAGTGCGGCAGCATCATGCCGGGTCGTGACGCCGACTTTGTCGTGTTCGACCACGAGCTTACTCTCGTTGAGACGTATGTTGGCGGCCAGAGCGTCGGCAACGCATTTACTGAGTAACGACAGAAAAAGACGGCGGGCCCGAATTTGCTCGGACCCGCCGTATGGGTTAACGCTCAAAAGCACCTTAACAGTTACAGCTTGTTAGCGATCTTCTTTGCCGTGCGCTTGACGCCGGCCACCAGGCCTCCCGCAGGATGCTCTTTTTCGTATGCCAGGCGCTTCTCGCGTTTGGCATACTCTTCGACGATGATGTCGCCGTACTCATCTTCGATCTTATCGAAGAAGTCGACGGCGCCCTTAATTTCCTCAGCGGTCGGGTGTCCCTTTTGGACACCGCCGGCGAGTTTGAACGGCCCCCACGTATCAAAGCCGGGGCAGCCGTAGACACCCATAAAGATGGCCTGCCTCATGCGGCAGATGCCATCGATATCCTTGCCGTACCACTTGTTTTTGCCACCGTAGGTCATAAGGCCAAACACCTTGTCCTGTGGCTGCAGCACGTTGGTGAGCACGCGTGCCATGTCCTTGTCGATCTCGGAATAATAAATGCCCGTGGCCACACCAATCAAATGGTACTCGTGCAGGTCGGGGTACTCGTTTTTACCGAGTGCCTTGACGTCGAGGGTATCGATCTCGGGGTGTGCCTCGACGATGGCGTCCACGAGCTTTTTCGTATTGCCGTGATGGCGCGAGGCGTAGAGGATGATGGTTCGCATAAGAAGGCCTTTCAGCTGTAATGAAGTCAATGTCAATATGGTACCCCGTTACATGGCTGGGATACCGGACGCATCGATGAACGTGCGGGTTTGTCCTTTGGTCAGGGCCGAGACGGGTTCTTGCGAGCAAAAAGCAGTTGTTCGAAAGGATGGGCAATGGAATACGCTCTCTCCAACGATTCGATTTCTATTACGGTGTCCACGGCCGGCGGTTCGTTTACCTCGATTGAGGCCGGAGGTCGCGAGTATCTGTGGCAGGGCGATCCCGCCGTGTGGTCTGGCCAGGCACCGATTTGCTTCCCGATTTGCGGAGGCTTGCGCGATAACAACGCCATGACGTTTGCCGGGCATCATGTAAAGCTCGCTCGCCATGGGTTTGCGCGCAAACAGGAGTGGAAGCTGCTGAGCCAGAGCGAGAACGAGCTGGCGATGTGCCTGGCTTCGGAGGATAACGCCGCGCTGCTGAGCGATTATCCGTACCCGTTTAAGCTTGTCGCCCGTTATACGCTCGAGGACGCTGCCGTGCGCGTTTCCTACGAGGTCACCAACGAGGGCACCGAGGACATGCCGTTCTTTATTGGCGGTCATCCCGGCTTTAGGTGTCCGCTCGATGAGGGCGAGGCCTATACGGACTACGAGTTGCGCTTTGAGAAAGACGAGGCTGCGGAGCTCTGCACCGCCGTTCCCTCGACTGGATTGATTGACGTGGCAAACCGCTCCAAGAACCCCATGGTGGGAAAGACGCTGCCTCTGTCGCATGAGCTCTTCGATTTTGCGGAGACCATCTTTGATGTGCTCGAGAGCCGTCAGGTCACGCTTTCCAAGAAGGGCGAGGACAAGGGCGTCCGCCTGAGCTTTGAGGGCTTCCCATATCTCATTGTGTGGAGCAAGCCCGAGGGCGATTTTGTGGCGGTTGAGCCCTGGGGCGGCCTTTCGACCTGCTCCGATGAGGACGACGTGCTTGAGCATAAGCGCGGCTGCCTTGTCGCCAAGCCCAAGGAGACCGTCGTTCGCTCGTTCACGATTGAGATTCTGTAATTCCGTTTTGTCGACTCGTATCGCGAGGCACAAGGAGCCTGCGAGATAAGGAGCTAAAAATGATCCTCACCGTTACGATGAACCCGTCTGTCGATACGCGCTATCAGCTCGATGAGCTCGTTATCGACGACGTCAACCGTGTGACGCCCGAAAAGACCGCCGGCGGCAAGGGCCTTAACGTGGCTCGCGTCCTGGGCCAGCTGGGCGACGACGTTGTGGCAACCGGCCTGCTTGGTGGCCACATGGGCGCTTACATGGCCGAGCTCATGGACGCCAACGGTATTAACAACGACTTTGTGCCCATCAAGGGCGAGACTCGTATTTGCCTCAACATCCTCCACGCCGGCAACCAGACCGAGCTGCTCGAGAGCGGCCCGACAATTGCCCCCGAGGAGCTCGATGCCTTTACCGCCAAGTTTACCGAGCTTGCAGGTAAAGCCGACGTCGTCACCATTTCGGGTTCTCTGCCCCGCGGTGTCGAGGCAGACTACTATGCCAAGATCACGGGCATTGCCGAGAACGCCGGCGCCAAGGTGCTGCTCGATACCTCAGGTGCTTCGCTCGAGGCCGCCCTTAAGTCCGAAATTAAGCCCGAGCTGGTCAAGCCTAACCTGACCGAGATCAACGGCCTTCTGGGCACGAGCTTTACCACCGACGATGTGGACGAGCTCCGCGCCGCGCTCGCTTCTGACGCCCGCTTCTCCGATATCCCCTGGGTCGTCGTGTCCATGGGCGCTGCCGGCTCCGTTGGCTTCCACAATGGCCGTGCGTTCCGCGCAAAGACGCCCGATATCCCTGCCGTTAACGCCACGGGCTCTGGTGACTCCACTATCGCTGGCTTCGCGCATGCCATTGCTGCTGGCGCAGACGACGAGACGGTGCTGCGTACCGCCAACACCTGCGGCAAGCTCAATGCCATGGATCCCATGACTGGCCATCTGGTCATGGACCGTTGGGACGAGGTCTACAACGGCGTTGTCGTGACCGAGCTGTAAGGGCTTGGGCGTCGGCCCCGGCATCGATTGCTAGCTCATGTCGACGACAAGTACGATAGCATTATGTCGGGGCGCGACGCCGACGTTGTCGTGTTCAATCCCGACCTTACCCTGGTCGAGACGTATGTGGGTGGCAACAGCGTCGGTAACGCGTTTGCCGAGTAGCCGCCAAAGAAGCGATCCGAGAGGGGATTTAGATGATTTACGGTGCATTGGGCGATATCGAGGAGTACCGCGGAATGCTCAAGGGCCTCGACGTGTTGATCGACTGGCTCGAGGAGAACGACCCGGCGCAGCTCGAGGTCGGCAGCCATCCGATTCTGGGCGACAAGGTCTATGCAAACGTCATGGCTCCCACGACGCGTCCCGAGGCCGAGGCTCACTACGAGACGCATCAGCGCTATCACGACTTGCAGATCGACGTCGAGGGTCGCGAGGCCTTTAAGGTTGCCACGGGCAGCCTGACGCTGGTTCAGGAGTTTGACGAGAAGGATGACTACGATCTGGTCGATTCCGACGCCTCGATCGCCGGCGATCTTGCTGACGATAAGTTTGCACTGTTCGTTGCCGGCGAGCCTCACATGCCCACGCTCGAGTTCCCGGGCGATGGCGCGCAGCCGGTCAAGAAGATCTGCTTTAAGCTGCTTGCCGACGCTTACTGGGAGGAGTAACACGCTGTTCGTCTGAGCTGTTCGTCTGATGGCGTGATTCCCCTAGGGAAATCACGCAAGGACCCCGCCAAAAGTGTTTCCCCTAGGGGAATCACGTTTGGCGGGGTTTCTGTTTTTGAATAGGGGAACTGTCGACGCGGTGATGCTTGGGTTGGCGCATGCGCACTCAAAATCAGCAACAAAAAAGCCGCCCGAAGGCGGCTATCTTGTGCAATGGAGCCAGCGACCGGGCTCGAACCGGTGACCCCCGCTTTACGAGAGCGGTGCTCTACCAACTGAGCTACGCTGGCGGCCATGTAGTGACGCAACTGGGGCGTCAACGGCTGTCTATGATACGGGACATCGCACATCCGCGCAAGTGTTCTGACGGCTTTTCTCACTTTAAATGCACTAATATTGAAGGCGTGATGTCTTGCTCTTACGGATCTCAAGCAGAATGGGGCGGCGATGGCTCAACCCAAGATTCTTCTCACGCGTATCGATGACCGGTTTATTTACGGACAAGACGTTGAGCTGTGGAACGAAGCCGTGGGTTCCAACCTTGTCCTAATCGTCAACGATGAGATCGCGGCGGATTCACGCCAATGGGCACCCATGAGGGTGGCGGCGCCAGAAGGCGTTTGGACGCGGTTTTTCTCGGTGCAAAGGACTATCGACATCATTCATACCGCAACGCCGCGCCAGTTGATTCTGATCATGGTGGCCTCGCCCGCCGATGCGCTCGCGCTGGTTAAGGGCGGTGTGCCGATAACCAAGATCA
This sequence comes from Collinsella sp., assembly GCA_018378775.1. Lineage (GTDB taxonomy): Bacteria > Actinomycetota > Coriobacteriia > Coriobacteriales > Coriobacteriaceae > Collinsella. The sequence goes on from JAGZWV010000006.1 coordinate 38,058, forward strand.
GCATTGGCCATATGCAGGCAGGGGAGGGCAAGCGTCCCGCAACGCCCGCAGTCGCCATAGACGATGCGGACATCGCTGCCCTCAAAGAGCTGCAAAAGCTCGGCATAGAACTAGAAATCCGCTATCTCCCCAGCTCCAATCCCGACCCCATCCAACGAGTCATTGGGGACGTTCTTAAATGACTAGTCAAACGGGACACCCTTGGCACTTGGGGACGTTCCTTATGTGCCGGCCTTTTAGGAACGTCCCCAAGTGTCGGCAGATTGGGACACTCCTTCTCGCCAAACGTTAAAGACTGTCCCCAACGACTAGTCATTTAAGAACGTCCCCAATGACTAGATAGCAAAACGCCCGTCGGCGGTGGTGCCGGCGGGCGTTGCTGTGCAATATGTTGCATTGTGGGCTTAGTGCCTCATAAAGTGGTACTCAATCACATTGCTGTAGGGGTGATCCGGGCCCACAATGCCCTGCGGGAACAGCGGCTGGTGCGGCGTGTCGGGGTACATCTCTGCCTCGAGGGCAAAGCCGGCGCCCCAGCCATAGTTAGCATCGTCCTTGGCGTGCTCGTCGCCCAGCCAGTTGCCGGTGTAGAGCTGCACGCCCGGGGCGGTGGTGTAGTAGTCCAGCTCACGACCGGTCCACATCTCCTCGACGTGCAGGGCGCGGCGCAGATTACGGCCGTACTGATAGCCATCGATGCACAGGCAGTGGTCGTAGCCGCGTGCCTGCTTAATCTGCGGGTCGTCGGCTTCCATGCCAGGAGCGACGGGGCGCAGCTCACGGAAGTCAAACGGCGTGCCCTCGACCGGAGCAATCTCGCCGGTGGGGATGTTCTGCTCGTTGATGGGCAGGTAGTGGGCAGCGTTGGCAATAAAGAAGTGCTCACAGTCCATGCCGGCGTTATGACCGGCAAGGTTGAAGTACGTGTGGTTGGTCATGGACACGTAGGTGGCGCGGTCGCTCTCGCAGCCATACTCGATGCGAAAGACGCCGGTGCGTGTAACGGTAAACACGGCCGTAAAGGTGCGGTTGCCGGGGAGACCCAGCTCGCCATCCTCAAGCGAGGTGGTCATGCGCACGGCGTTGTGGACCTCGTCGAGTTCAACATCCCATACGCGCTTGTGCAGACCATGCTCAAGATCGCTGTGCAGGTTGTTGACGCCTTCGTTGGCCGGCATATGCCAGTCCGTGCCGGCGATGGTGATCGTGGCGCCCGCGGTGCGGTTTGCCACGGGGCCGATGGTCGCGCCAAAGCAGGCGGGGTTGTCAAAGTAATCCTCGAGCTTATCGAAGCCCAGCACCACATCGCGCACGTTGCCGGGAATGACGGGCACATCGATACCCAGCACGGTGGCGCCATAGTTCATAATGCGAACGCAGATCTCGGGCCCGTTGAGGATGTAACGATGAACGGGGGTACCGCACGGCGCGGTGCCGAAAAGCTCGGAAGTGATCATTTGGTTCCTAACATCGAGGTATTTCGGACAAACTGTAGCGCGAACAGGCGAGATTATCACTACACCCCACTAAAGCAGGGGGTATTTTTCTCAAAAAAGTGATGATTGGAGCTGTGCGGGCGTTCATTTCTGACGCGCGCGAGTCTGATACAATTTGTTCGTTATTGTTTGAATTGACGTGAGCGTGGAACAGCGAGGACTCATCGTGATTAAAGCGGAGCGACAGGATAAGGTTCGGCAGCTGCTCGAGGAACAGGGAACGGTCTCGGTCAAGGAGATTTCGGATGCGTTAGGTGTCTCGGATATGACGATCCGCCGTGATCTTGAGGAGCTTGCGAGCCTGGGCGAGATCGAGCGCGTGCACGGCGGAGCCCGCAGTGCGCAGGGCCGTCCACACGCTATGCTGCGCCATGAGTATTCGCACAGCGAAAAGCGCACGAAGCATGCCGAGGAAAAGCTGCAGATCGCGCGCCGCGCCGTTGAGCTCATCGAGGAGGGCTCGACCATCTTTTTGGGTACGGGCACTACGGTTGAGCAGATGGCCTCGATGCTGCCGGCGTGCCGCCTGCGCATCGTGACTAATTCGCTTTCGGTGTTTAACCTGCTCGAGGCGCGCGAAGACTGCGACCTGTGCCTCGTGGGCGGTATGTACCGTCGCCGCACCGCAGCTTTTGTGGGACCAACGGCCGAGGATACCCTGCGTGCGCTGGGCATCGATGCAGCGTTTATCGGCGCAAACGGCATTCTGGACGGCGACGTGTCTACGTCTAACATGGAAGAGGGCCGCATCCAGCAGCTCGCCTTTAGCAAGGCAGACTCGCGCTACTTGATCGCCGACTCCAGCAAGATTGGTAAGCGCGACTTCTACACCTTCTGCCGCCTGGACAGTTTGGACGCCGTGGTGTGCGAGCCGGGTATTACCGCCGAAGATCGTGCCGCCATCGAGGAACACACGCAGGTCATCTGCTAGCTAACGCTACGGGATTGCCAACAGGCGATGCGGGAGGACTTTTACCTCCTGTCATTGTGGAAACCAGCGCGTCAGCGCTACGCGATATGACGCGCAAATAAGGACTCCACTATCAAATCGTCTCAACCTGTGATATCTAGGCGGCCAAAAGCGAGTCAGATGTTACAGATCGAGATTTTTGGCTCGGCCTATTCCGTTTGTCTCGATCTGTAACAGCTGGGACCGAATAATTCAGCTAGTTGTTACAGATTTAGATTGGGGACATTGGCCTGTGCATTCATCTCAACCTGTAACATCTAGACGTCCAAAACCGGTCTTAGTGTTACAGATTGAGACAATTCGGCGGGGTCTACCTTGTTTGTCTCGATCTGTAACGGTTAGGACTTAAAAACTCGGCTACGTGTTACAGATCGAGACAAAAGAAAAAGAACATTAGGACTTGAAAATAAAGTTTTGATAAGGGATTCGCCCAGTTAAGACGGTGCGGCAGACAATTGAGATTAGTTTGCCTCCGGAGTCGTAAGCATAATGAGTCAGTTCGATGACCGGAAGTTTTGCAACACCATAATTACTGGCTTCGGAATCGCTAAGCTGACGTGCTCTATAGCTTTCCCTAACAGATTGGATAGACTTGGACAAGTCGTCCATGATTCTGCTAAATGCCTGAAAATCTAACTGGTTATTCGGAACGCGCGACTTTGAAATGAAGAACGTATCAGCGCCTATGAAGCTGCCTTCAAGTTCGTAGGTCAATTCAAGACGCTGAATTTCATCGCGACTTTGACATCCAAATTGTTGGAGCATCATTACGGAAATTGGACGACCTGATGTGAGGCCGCCGAAATGTTTGGTGATGGCATCCGGATCAACGCCATCGCAATGGCTTGCAAAGTCAAAGTCTAAAAGTGAATTGAGCTCGCTAACGCGTTTCGGTGCAACAAACGACCCCTTACCTTGGATTCGATAGATACTTCCACGACGCTCCAGCTCACTCATGGCAAGTCGGACGGTTGTTCTGCTTACGGCGTATTCGTCGCAGAGTTCCATTTCTGTTGGAAGTTTATCGTCTGCTTGATATTCATCGACGATCTGCTTGAGCAGCGCGTCGGTGAGCTGTAAATAGAGTGGCCGTTTTTCGTGTGTATCGAGCATTAGAGCCTCAGTTTGCATGTTGGTTATACCTGATGGTTGCCTCAGTCGGGATGTAACGTGGGCAAGGTAACCTTAACGTATCACAGAGCGGCTCAGCATGACGATCTGATGCCTGTATCCACGAAGGGCTTGTCCGAGCGTGAAGATATTCTGGGGCAGGCAAATACCGTTCATGGAGTCCCCGATATGTTGGAGGTCAGCACCGGCTGCTTTTGCTGCAAGGCCTATTTTCTTAATGGTCTCGCTGTCGCAGGAGTCTTGACTCGTCCCGTTCGCCGCCATGACGAGAACCTTCTCTTCAATTGACTTGCCTACGTTGTGGGATCGTACAAAGTCTACGATGGCGCGCAGGTCTGCTTCTTGGAAGCAAGGGACGGTGTAGGGGGCTGGCACCAGAAGGATATCGACGCCGAGGTCAACAAACTTGCGCGCAATTTCGAGCGTCATGACAGGTTCCGCAACGCCCGCTCCATGCATTTTTCCGGCTATGACCAGGCCATTGAAATGCTCTTTGGAGAGTTTAATCGAATGGGCGATTGCATCGTTGGAGACGCCGGTTCCAGGGTTGCCCGTCAGGCAGATAAAATCAAATCCGAGTTCGTTAGCCTTTTCTAAGGTCTTGGGAGAGACGCGACGACCCATGGGGATTTCCGTTCGGGATTCAGACATCTCTGCCTCGTTATCAACTGGCTCCAGATTGACGCCAATGGGCCTTCCGCATGCTCGCTTCACCCAAGTGACCGGGTTTTCATTGAGATCATCTGGAATACCGGCAATAACTGGATCGAACACATCGAGCGCGTTAAACAGAAGCAGGTCGGCACCTGCGGCACGTTCGATTTCTGCATTAGTAACGCCGCCGAGAAATTGGGAAGAGGGTACGTTTTCCGCCATGATGGTACGTCCCTCGGAAGCCAGAATTGCCTGTTTTAGATCCATGGGTGACGTGGCGGCAAAATCGGATGCGGACATGTTCAGTAATCGTTTGGGCATTGTTACTTCCTTTGACTAGAACGACAGGCTTGTGACATTGTCTCTAATATTGTTACAACAATATATTCAATATGTTATATCCAATCGGTGAACGGTTGCAAGCTTATTGTACTGCTCGGAAAAAATAGCCTTTAGCTGGGAAAACCTTATATTAATCAACTACCGTTCACCGAATAAGTATTTGAATTCTTGACATATCGACAAAGCGGAAAAAGAATTGGTTATGACAAATCGTGCAAATGATATTACATTTCGCACAAGAACGTATTCACTTACATAAGTGGATACAAACGGGGACGACGACGGTTGAGTCCGGATAAATCGTTGTGTGCCCGGGAATCATGAAAGGATGTGTTATGGACGCTATCGTCAAATTCCTTGAAAAACACCAGCCCCTCTTCGACAAAATCTCGAGGAACATTTATCTGGTGGCGATTAAGGATGGCTTTCTCTCGAATATGCCAATTGTGCTGTTCTCGAGCCTGTTCCTTCTTCTTTCGACGCTCCCTGCCTATGTAGGCATCACGCTTCCGTCTGAGGTGCTGGATTTCTTCAATAAAATCTATGCATATACCATGGGACTTCTTGGCATTATGGTGGCCGGCACCACGGCGAGCTCACTTGCCATGTCGATGAACCGTCGCATGCCTTCGGGTAAATCTCTCAACCCCACCTCGTGCATGGTTTGTGCCATGTGCGGCATGCTCTTGCTATCGGTGACGAACGATGTTGTCTCGATTGGCGGAGCAGATACATCTGTTTTTGAAACCGGCTATATGGGAACCAAGGGTTTTCTCGCTGCGTTCGTAGCCGCATTCTTGACCGTTAATATCTATAAGGTGTGCATTAGCCATAATGTGACGATCAAGCTCCCCAAAGAGGTCCCTGGCTCTATTGCGCAGAGTTTTCGCGATATCTTTGCATTTGGGTTTTCGATCCTTGCGTGCGCTTTTATCGATCTTGCGAGCCGCAAGCTGCTTGCTGTGCCGTTCGCCAATTTGGTATCCGCTCTCATCTCGCCGCTGTTCTCCGCGGTTGACACCTATCCTGGCATGGCGCTTATCGAAGGCGCGGTCGCACTTTTCCAATTTATGGGTATCCACGGTGCTTCGGTTGTCATGAGTCCGATCAATGCTGCGCTCTACGGCAATACCGTTACCAATCTTGAGGTTTTCCAAGCAGGTGGACACCCGTCAATTGCTCTCACGCAGGACTTTACAAGCTTCATCGGCGGTCTGGGCGGTTCTGGCTGCACGTTCATCGTTCCTATTATCCTGATCATGTTTATGCGCTCCAAGCAGCTTAAAGCCATGGGCAAGGCATCGATTATCCCGGTGATTTTTGGAGTTAACGAGCCCGTTATCTTCGGTATGCCGATTGTTCTCAATCCCTATATGTTCGTGCCCTTCCTAGTGGCTCCTATGGTCAACGCCATTATCGGTAAATTTTTCATTGACGTCATTGGAATGAACGCCCCCATGTATACCATGCCGTGGGCGCTTCCCGGCCCAATCGGTGCATTCCTCACCACGGGTCTCGATCTGCGTTCTCTCGTATTGATGGCAGTGCTGTTGGTCGTTGACTTTGTGATTTACTATCCGTTCTGCAAGGCGTATGACCATCAGCTTTGTTTGGAAGAGTCTGCAAAGGAGACTGCAGGAACCTCGGATGCAGATGCTATTGCCGCACAGGAAAATGTCGCAAAAGCTCTCGAGGCGGTAAAGGACAAGGCGGAGCAGATCCGCGTGCTTGTGCTTTGCCAGGGTGCCGGCACTTCGACTCTCTTGGCAAATGCTCTTCGCGAAGGTGCCGCTGCTAAGGGTATCGATCTGGTTTCTCAGTCCGGTGCGTACGGAAGCCACTATGAGACGATGGATCAGTACAACGTGATTGTTCTGGCACCCCAGGCACGCATGTACTATGACGCTATGAAGGCCGATACCGATCGCCTTGGAATTAAACTGCTCACCACAAGGGGCAAGGAGTATATCGACCTTACCAACGATCCCGAAGGTGCAATTGACTGGATCGTTCAGGAGCTGGCCAAATAGTGGATGCACTCCGTCGTTGATTCGTCGGTGTATAGTACGGCCCTGCAGCTTATTGAGCTGCGGGGCCGTATTTCGTTGAGTATCTAATTGAGACAATGAGCGCAACCGTCGTGAGATCGCATTGGCGCTCTCCGAGTCACCGACAAGCTGACTTTCATCTATGTGACCAATTCGCTTTCGGCCTTTAGCCTGCTCGAGGCGCGCGAGGATTGCGAGCTGTGCCTGGTGGGCGGCATGTACCGCCGCCGCACCGCCGCCTTTGTGGGACCAACGGCCGAGGATACCCTGCGTGCGCTGGGCATCGATGCAGCGTTTATCGGCGCAAACGGCATTCTGGACGGCGACGTGTCCACGTCCAACATGGACGAGGGCCGCATCCAGCAGCTCGCCTTTAGCAAGGCAGACTCGCGCTACCTCATCGCCGACTCCAGCAAGATCGGCAAGCGCGACTTCTACACCTTCTGCCGCCTGGACAGTTTGGACGCCGTGGTGTGCGAGCCGAGCATCTCCGCCGAAGACCGCGCCGCCATCGAGGAGCACACGCAGGTCATTTGCTAACTAGCGTAGCAGGCGATACTTCTGCCCTCTGCCGGTGCCTTCAACTGTCGCCAGGCCTGTCTCAACGAGTTTTTTGAGGATGCGAAGAAGCTTCGAGCGACTAAAGGTGACTTTGGCCGCAAGCTCGCTTGTCGATTGAGGGTGTACTCCGCTCAGCAGTCCGAATACGATAAGTTCGTCGCCTTTGAGCCCCGGGTTATCCATGAGTAGGGGAAGTGTTACCACAATGGCGTTATCCGAAACTTGAAACCGGGGCTTTCTGACGCTGTCCTTATAGGTATCGCGAATTCGCATGATGCCCGTTCCAAAGGCTTCGATAAGACCCAGGCGCAAAAAGACTTCGGCAAGAATACGATTGCGTCTAACGGATAGCATGTCGGACAGATATTCATCGACGGTCATGCTTGCCGGCAAGCCGCCGGGCGAAGCGACTTCCACACGGTCGTCGAACATCGAGATGCGGATGTGTGCGGGCGCATCCCAAGTCCTATGAACGACTGCATTGGTAATGGCCTCGCGGAATGCTTCGAGCGGAATGAGCTCCTTGCGGATCCGCTCCATCCCCTGGATCTCTTCGTAGCAGTACTGGGCTTCGAAAAGCTCAAGGGCTCCGTCAATTTCCGCTAGAACGGATGCATGTTCAAGAGTCTTGCGCTGCTTAATGAGGTTGATAGTTTCACCAAACACTGCGATGTCGATACCCGGGAAGCCATTCTCGTCCGCGAGCAGTTCTGCCGCGTTGTTGTAGGTTCCGGTTTCATCAAGCAGGCCAAGGGTTTTGAGAGTATCGGTTGTGAATGACTGAAGCGAAAGTTTTGCTGTTAGACGATTCTCTAAAACGGTGAAAGATAAATCTTGTTTGTTTGCCGGGAGCTGCTCAAAGGAGAGGTTTTGACCCTCGAGTACAAGACGCGAAAGGCCTAGGGTATCAACTGGAATGGTCGCGGTGTCATTGCGCTTGTATGCCTTCGAGCGGTATAGGTAAGGCTTCGATCTGCCGGGAAAGACCGTAAGCTCCACGGTTGCATCGGGCTCGTCGATCTTTAGGGAGTAATCGGGCTGGGGGATGATCGAATCGTTAATCTTGTTTTCGATATCCAGGCAGGTCTGCTTGGGGTCATCGAGGCCAACGGCTTCTCCGTCGTCGTTAATTCCAAATAGAACGCGTCCTCCCGTGCCATTTGCATAAGCGGAGACGGTTTTAAGGAACGAATTGGTGACGCATTCCTTGAATTCAAGATCTTTGGATTCTTGCATTGTGATGCTCCGTTTCGCTTCAATTTGACGTGAAAAATAACACGTAAAAATTTTACACGTCATTTTACGCGTCAAAATTATGACACGAAAAAATTTGCGTGTCATTTTGCGTGTCAACGTGACGTGAAATGACACGCAAATGTGCGCAGGCGAGGCGTCCTGCTTAAAACCTAGACCAGGCGGGCGTAGTCCTGTGACTGGTGGTAAACGTGGGCGATGTAGATCGTTTCGCGCTCAAACTTGTAAAGACACACGTAGTTGTTGACGGGGAACGATCGGTAATTGCGTGCCGCCAACTCTCGTATGTGCGAGAGGGGCCGTAGGAGCGGCTGCTCGCGAAGCAGATCAAGCTGATATTCAAACTCAGCGACGAAATTGCCCGCTGCACGCGGATTCTTGAGGATTTGGGCAAGGTATCCGACGATACTCTCGTACTCATACCGCGCGCTTTTGAGTATCACGACGTTATAAGTCATATTTGTCTCGGATCGAAGTCGCGAAGGAGTCGTAGTCGCTGTAGTCACCTTGCGAGATCTCATCCTCTGCCAACATCATGCGAGACAGCAGCTTGGCCTTGGCGATTTCGTCTTGCATGAGGCGATACTGGTCGCTGCTGATGCAGTGCATGGCTTCGTAGCCGTTTTTGGTAACGGTGACATCGCGCTCAGACTCAACAAGCGCGGTAAATGCAGCAGTATCCTTCATATCTCGGACGGGCACACAAGCTGACATGGGTACCTCCTTTGCGTTGGGACACAATTGTACCACGGTATGTTAAAACGTCGGCGTCGTCGAATTATCTCAATCTGTAACAGTTGGGAATAGAAAACCGGGTTAGATGTTACAGATCGAGATATTCTGCTTCGGGCTAACCGTTTGTCTCGATCTGTAACAGGTAGACGTGAAAAACCGGGCTACGTGTTACAGATCGAGATCTTCAAGTTCGGGCCATTCGTTTGTCTCGATCCGTAACAGCTGGGGCCGAAAATCCCTGTTAGATGTTACAGATCGAGATAAACGGCCCGCTCAGGTCCGACCAAAAAACAAAAAGGCCGCATGCGAACCCGTGGAGGGATTCGTATGCGGCCGACAGGGGGTATGCGGCAAAAGTTAGGCCATAAGCAGGCCGGTCTCCGAGACGTTCTTGTACCAGTACGCGCTCGCCTTGGGATAGCGCTTCTGGGTCTCAAAGTCGATGTAGAACAGGCCGTAGCGCTTGTTGTAGCCGTTGGTCCAGGAGAACTGGTCCTGCAGCGACCACACAAAGTAACCGTCAACGTTTACGCCGCCGTCGATTGCCTTGAGGATCCATGCGAGATGCTGACGCATGTAATCGATACGAGGGGCGTCGTCAATAAAGCCGTCCTCAAAGTCGTCCTTATAGCCCATGCCGTTCTCGGTAATGTAGATCTTCTTGTAGTTGGGGTAATCGTTCTTAATGCGGAGCAGCAGGTCGTAGAGGCCCTCGGGATAGATAATCCAGTCCCAATCGGTGGTGGGTACGCCTTCGCGCACGCATGACTCGCCCACGCCCTTGAGGAACCAGCGCGAGGAGCCCTTGTCGCCGGTGCCATTGTGGTTGATGTCGTTTTCGCCCTCGGCAGCACGCAGGAACTGGCACTTGTAGGTGTTGACGCCCAAGCAATCGTTGTAGGGGAGCGCGGCGGTCAGCGCGGCGATGTCCTCGTCGCGGACGTCGAGCTCGCCGCCGGCGATATGGGCCAGCTTGGTCGCAGCCTCCATGGTGTCGGCTGCATAGTGGCCGCGGAAGGTAGCGTCGAGTACCCAGCGGTTGTTGATGACGTCGGCCATGCGAGCTGCCTCGCAGTCGGCGGCGTTGTTGGGATCGAGGGGATACTTGGGCTCCAGGTTCTGGACAATGCCGATCTCGCCCTCAAAGCCGCCCTCATGGAAGGCGACGACAGCCTTGGCGTGGGCCACCATCATGTTGTGCATGAGCTGGAAGGCCTTGTCCAGGCGATACTTCTCGCCGTGCGGCCAGTTGCCGACGATAAAGCTGCCCTCGGCGGTCGCGGGAATCTCGTTAAAGGTAAACCAGTGCTTGACCTCGGTGAACTCGGCAAAGCAGAACTTGGCGTACTCGACAAAGGCGTCGATCGTCGTGCGCGTCAGGAAGCCCTCGCCGCCGTTCTGGTAAAAGGCCTCAGGTGTATCAAAGTGATCAAGCGTGACATAGGGGATAACGCCGGCATTATTGCAGGTGGCAAAGAGCTCGTGATAGAAGGCAACACCCTCGGGGTTAATCTCGCCAGTGCCGTTGGGGAAGATGCGGCTCCAAGCGATGGAGACGCGGATACCGTTGATGCCGAAGCGCTGGCACAGGTCGATATCGACCGGGTACTTGTTGTAGAAATCGCTTGCGGGATCGGGGGAGAAGCGACCCTGAGCTGCCAGGAAATCGTCCCAGGGCACTTTGCCCTTGCCGTGCGTGCGGGTCTCGCCCTCAACCTGGTAAGCGGCGGTGGCGCCGCCAAACACAAAGCCGTCGGGGAACTGCATGGGGTTGGTCATGAGTCATCCTTTCTGTGGGATACGAATAGGGAGAGGTGCCCGAACCGGGAATCCGGGCACCAACAGAGGGAGAACTAGTCGAGGTTCTCGCGGAGCCACTTGATGGCGCCAGCGGGGTCGCGAGTAAGGTCGATATATTCCTTACCGCGGGGAGCGAGCAGCTTAATGCCCAGGCGATCGGTGTCGGCCTTCATGTCGTTGTAGTAGCTACGAACCTGCGGGGCGAGCACGATAACGTCGTACTGATCCATGATGGCAGTGTGCTGGCCATAGGCGCCTGCGGAGGAAGCGATGTTCTCTCCGGTCTGCGCAGCACCTTCCTTGATGGCGTTGGCGAGCATGGCAGAGGTGCCGGCGCCGGCGCACAGGACGAGGACCTTCAGGCCATCGACATCCTTCTTAGCGGATGCGTCGGCTGCGGGCTCGGGCTGATCGGCGACAGGCTCGCTGTCGGCGGCAGCGGCGGTCGGCTCGACGGAAGCGGTAGCCTGCTCGACAGCGGGCGCAGGGGCGTTGGCGGCGATGGTGGCAGCACCATCGGACTCGAGACCCAGCTCGGCGGCGCGCTCGGCCTCCTGGTCGCAGAGCAGCTTATCGTATGCCTTCAAGAACGGCAGGTAGATGATGGCGTCCAGCAAGATGATGATCGCGACAAACACCAGGGCGATAAGCTGGAAGTTCGTGGTGATGAAGATGCCGATGGGGGCAGGGGTAGCCCAAGGCACCACGAAGGAGAAGCCGTTCATGCCCACGTTGTCGATAAAGAACTTGGCAACACTCACGTTGACGCAGCCGGCGGCAACAAAGGGGATGAGCATGTAGGGGTTAAGGATCATCGGCGCGCCAAAGAGCAGCGGTTCGTTGACGGCGAAGGCAACAGGAACAATCGAGGCCTTACCGACGGCCTTGAGCTGCTTGGACTTCATAAAGAGAATCAGTAGAAGTGGCACGATGAACGTGGCGCCGGTGCCGCCGAACTCACCCACGAGCGACATGTTGAAGGTGAGGGAATGGGCGGGGTGACCACCGGCCAGCAGAAGCTGCAGGTTCTCGGCCTGGTTGGCAAGACGGATGGGGTCGATGCCCGGCTGGACGATCGAGGGACCGTGGACGCCGATGAACCAGAAGAACGCGGTGGCTGCCTGGATAAGGATAAGGCCAGGATAGGTTTCTGCAGCGGTAAAGAGCGGGGAGAGCAGTTTGATAAGCAGCTCGGAGAACGGAACGCCCATGAGGTTGCGCACGACGACATCGATAATGCCGCAGATGATGACGGCGCCGCCAAAGGGGATGATGTCGCGGAAGTTCTGAGCGATGGCGCCCGGAACCTCCTTGGGCAGCTTAATGGTCAGATCGCGCGAGACGCAGAATTTGTAGACCCACACGGTAATGAACGCGGCGATATAGGCCGAGAACAGACCGCGCGTACCCATGCTGGTGCAATCGAAGACCGAAAGCTCGGAGCCGTCGAACTTGGTGGTGAACTGCGTAACAGCGAGCAGCAGCATGCTGCACTGGGCGGCCACCATGGTGGAGCCGTCGTTGAGCACCTTGCCGGCGGGCATGCGACGGTTCATGGAAGCCGTGAAGTTCTTGGCGGTGGTGCCGGCAACCATGATGCCCATGACGCCCATGGTGAAGTTGTACAGCTTGTTACACCAGTCGATGAGCGGCTGGGGCAGCGTGATGCCAACTACGCCGGGAAGGGTGGCAATGAGCAGAAAGATCGAAGAGGTGAGGACGATGGGCATACACCCAAGGAATCCGTCCTTAATAGCCTGGAGGTAGATGTTCCTCGAGATCTTCTCAAAGAACGGCTGATGCTTTTCGAGCATCTTTACGATGGCGTCCATAAAGCTCCTTTGCTACTTGATGCGCGATGCATGTGGATGGAACTGGTCGTCGATGGATGGTCAGGACTGCCCGGAAACCTTCCTGCTTAAGGAAGGCATTGCGAAATGACAACGTTGTCATTTCGTTAATGACAACGTAAGACATTTTTGGAAGAGCAACAAGGATATACGGGTGAGTGGTCGATATTGTTCGGTAAACGGTTGATTTATCAGTCAGGCAGGTGGTGTATGCTAGAACGCAAAAAACAAGCGATAGAGAACCGAGTGGAGAAGCGGTGACAACGATGGACAAGAAAAACGTTTCGATGAACGACGTGGCGATTGCCGCGGGTGTTTCTCTCAAGACGGTGTCGCGCGCGATCAACGAGCCCGATAGCGTGCGAGAGTCGACACGCGATAAGGTCCATTCGGCAATGGAGGCGCTCGGATTTCGAACCAACTTTGCCGCGCGTTCGCTCAAGTTGGGCCGTTACGGGTGCATCGGCGTTGTGCTGTTTCACTTGTCAGGCGGTGCCGTGGACATGATTGACGGTATCGCCGATGCCGCCGAAGAGCGAGGCTTTGCGCTCACAATGATCAAAAAGCGGGCGGGGGAGAAGATGACCCTTGCCGATGCGGCGCGCAGGATGTCGCAGCTTCCCGTCGACGGCATGATCTTCAACCTGCGTCAGATGGTCGATGACTTTGATACTTTTGAGGCACCGAAAGACCTCAAGACGGTGATTATCACACCGATGGAGCATCCTACCTGCTCCACCGTCAGTGACGACCAAGAGGGCGGCGCGCGCATGGCGTGCGAGTACTTCTTGAATCGCGGGCACAAGAACGTGTACTTCGTCTCTGGTAAGAAAGAGTCACTGTCGAGCCAGTGCCGTATGAAAGGTTGGCGTGCGGCACTCGAGGCGCGTGGCATTGAGCCGCCCGAGCCTCTGCAAGGCGATTGGAATGCGGATAGTGGCTATGCCGCGGGCCTTGTGCTTGCCGATAAGCCCGATTGCACGGCGGTCCTCGCTGCTAACGACTGCATGGCAAACGGCGTGATGATGGCTCTACGTGACAAAGGGCTCAGTGTGCCCAATGATGTGTCCGTGATCGGCTTCGACGATGAGCTCTATAAGACGATTCCCAACTCGATTCTGACGTCGGTGAAGTTTCGCCACCGCGAGCTGGGCGTCCGTGCGCTTAACGAGGTCGTCGCAGGTCTGGAAGCCCCGAGCTCCAGAAGCCGTACGCTCGTCTCGGGCGTGTTGGTCGAACGTTCCAGCGTAAAGGACCTGCGGGCGTAGACGTGCTCGGCCTGTTCGTCTAAATCTGTAACAGGTAGGGCCGAAAATCTCAGCTAGTTGTTACAGATTTAGACAATTCGGTCCGGTATATTCCGTTTGTCTCGATCTGTAACGTCTAAGCGGTCAAAAGTGGTCTACATGTTACAGATTGAGATTTTCGGCTTGGCCTGTGCGTTCATCTCGATCTGTAACAGCTAGGACCGAAAAACTCGGCTAGATGTTACAGATTGAGATGAACAGGAGGACGGGTGCGGTCTAAACAAAATGGCCCGCGCATCACACATCGATGCACGGGCCATTTATTGTCTGCAAGCGGCAGGTGGTGTCAGCGTCTTATGCCTCGAGGTTTTCCTCGATCCAGGCGACGGCGCCCTTGGGATCCTTAGTGAGGTCGATGTACTGTTTGCCCTTGGGCGACAGCAGCGTGATGCCCAGGCGGTCGGTGTCGGCCTTCATCTCGTTGTAATAGGTGCGAACCTGCGGAGCCAGGACGATGACGTTGTACTGGTCCATGATGGCGTAGTGACTGCCGTAGGCACCGGCGTTGGCGGTAATGTCGATGCCCAGCTCGTCGGCGCCTTCCTTAAGCGCGTTGGCGAGCAGTGCAGAGGTGCCGGCGCCAGCGCACAGAACCAGAACCCTCAGATCCTTGCCCTTAAGGGCGGACGGAGCTGCGGAGGCCTCAGTGGCAGAAGCGGTCTCGACAACAGGAGCCTCAACGGCGGGGGCGTCAGCGGTCTTAACGGTCTTGGTCTCCTCGGCCTCTTCTTCGGCCAGGGTCTCGGCCTCCTGCTTGCACAGGACGTTGTCGTAGGCCTTGCAGAACGGGTAGTAGATCAAGAAGTCAACGACCAGCAGGACGACAACCAGGACCAGAGAGATCGGCTGGAAGTTGGTGTCGATGAAGGTGCCGATCGGTCCGGGGAGTGCCCACGGCATGGCATAGATAAAGCCGTTCATGCCCAAAAAGTCGATGAAGAACTTACCAATGAGGACGTTGGCCACGGGGGCAAACAGGAACGGGATCAGGAAGTACGGGTTGAGGATGATGGGCGCGGCGAACAGCAGCGGCTCGTTGACGGCGAACATC
Source organism: Collinsella sp. (assembly GCA_018378775.1). Classification (GTDB taxonomy): domain Bacteria; phylum Actinomycetota; class Coriobacteriia; order Coriobacteriales; family Coriobacteriaceae; genus Collinsella. The sequence continues at coordinate 53,257 of JAGZWV010000006.1, forward strand.
ACGGGTACGACAGAGGCTTTGCCGACGGCCTTGAGCTGCTTGGAGCGCATAAAGAGCAGGAAGATGATCGGGACAATGAACGTGGCGCCGGTGCCGCCGAGTTCGCCGATGTAGTTACCGAAGTTCTCGGTCAGGGCGAGGGCGGGGTGACCGCCGGCCTGCAGCGTGGCGAGGTTGGTGGTGATGTTGCCAAACAGCGCGGCGTTGAGGGCAGGCTTAACGACCGAGGGGCCGTGGATGCCCATGAACCAGAACAGCGGGATCATGAACCAGATGAGGGCGAGGCCGGCGTAGGAATCGGCAGCGGCGAACAGCGGGCTCACCAGCGTGGAGATGACGTTGGCAAACGGGACGGCCAAGCAGGTGCGGCAGATAACGTCGATGACGGCGACAAACAGGATGGAGAAGCTGAAGGCGAAGATGTCGCGGAAGTTCTGGGCGATGGCGCCGGGGACTTCTTTGGGCAGCTTGATGGTGATGTCTCGCTTAATGCAGAAGGCATAGATGTTGACCGTGGCAAATGCGGCGACAAAGGAGCTCAGCAGGCCCTTGGTGCCCATGTTGTCGGTAAAGAACACCGAGACATCGGCGCCGTCGATCTTGGCACTCGTCTGGGTAACGGCCAAGATGAGCATAGCGCACATGGCGGCGACCATGGTGCTCGTGGCGTTGATGGCCTTGCCGGCAGGCATGCGGCGGTTCTTGGAGCCGGTCAGCGCGCTTGCGGTGGTGCCGGCGACCATGATGCCCACGACGCCCATCGTGAAGTTGTAAACCTTGTTGCAGAAGTTCACGACGTCGACGTTCCACCAGTCGGGCAGCGTAAAGCCGCCGACCGTGGCGACAACGCCCGGCAGGGTCGAAATAAGCAGGAAGACAGAAGAAGACAGGATGATGGGCATTGCTGCCAAAAAGCCGTCTTTAATGGCCTGAAGGTAGATGTTCTTAGAGACCTTGTCGAAGTACGGCTGACCTTTCTCCAAGAACTTAACGATCGATTCCATAGTTCACGCTCCTCTTTGCATGAAATCTTAATGGCATGGACGTTGAAAACCTATATGGTCTCCCGCTTGCTAAAAGCCCGGGTGCAGGCGGGGTCGGTCCCAGGGGGAGAGAGGGGAGCGGCTGGGTTTGTATCGCATGGGGCCGCTCCCCCTCGGGGGAAAGCGAGGCGATGCGCTACTGCGCGTCCGCCATAGTGTCGGCGAGCTCCTTGTACCAGAGTGCCGACTGCTTGATGTAGCGTTTTTGCGTGTCGAAGTCGATGTAGAACAGGCCGTAGCGCTTGTTATAGCCATTGGCCCACGAGAACTGGTCCTGCAGGCTCCAGATAAAGTAGCCCTGGACGTCGACGCCCTCGGCACGCGCCTGGAGCACCTTCTCCATGTGCTGGTCGACAAAGTCGATGCGCTCGGGATCGGCGACGATGCCGTTTGCGTCGGGCTCGGGGTCCTTGTGGCCCAGGCCGTTTTCGGTGATATAGATGACGGGGAGGTTGGGATAGGTGGCGCTGATGTGCTTGAGCGTGTCGTAGAGGCCTTGCGGGTAGATGAGCCAATCCCAGTCGGTGGTGGGGATACCCGGCATATCGACCTGCTGCCCGACGCCCTTAAACTTAAAGCACGAGGTGCCCTTGTCTCCGGTGCCGTTAAAGCTGTTGGTGGACTCGCCATCGTAGGCGGCGATAAACGCCGACTGATAGTAGTTGAGGCCGAACATATCGTTGCGGGGCGCCGCCTTGGCGAGCTCCTCCATGTCGCTGTCCTCAACCGTAAGCGTGGCGTTGTTGGCACGCAGAATCTCGTTGATGAGTGAGAGGGTGCGCGCGGAGTAGTGACCCAGGAAGGCGCCGTCCATGATGAAGTCGGTGTAGAAGGCGTTGTACAGGTCGGCGGCGTGCTGGTCGGCGGGCGAGTCTGTGGCAGGATATGCCGGCGTCAGGACGTTGACCATGCCAATGCGTCCGCCCAGGTGCTCGGTCTCGTCAAGATCCTTATACAGGTTGACGGCGCGGGCGTGGGCAACGAGCTCGTTGTGCTGGCTCTGGATGCCGCTCGTCACATCAAAGTGATGGTTGGGCGGGAAGTTGCCTTGGATGTATTGGGAGTGCGAGAGACTGATGAGCTCGTTGATGGTGAACCAATTCTTGACCTCGCGGAACTCGCGGAAGCAGAACTCGGCATAGCGCACATAGGCGTCGACGGTCTTGCGGTTGAGCCAGTCGCCCTGGTTGAACAGGGCGGCGGGGGAGTCAAAGTGATGCAGGGACACATAGGGCTCGACGCCATACTTTTTGCAGCAGGCGAACAGCTCGTGGTAGTGCTTAACGCCCTCGGCGAGGGGCTCGGCATCGTCGCCGTTGGGGAAGATGCGGGTCCAGGCGATGGACACACGGATGGCGTTGAGTCCATGCTCGGCAGAAAGGCGGATATCCTCCTCGTAGCGGTTGTAGAAATCACTGGCCGGGTCGGGCAAAAAGCGACCCTGGGCGACAAGGTAATCGTCCCACATGGTCTTACCCTTGCCTGCCACCTTCGTGGAACCTTCCGTTTGGTACGCGGCGGTTGCGGCGCCCCAAACAAAGCCCTTCGGCAGCTGCTGTACGCGGTTTAGCAAAGACATATGCATACACCCTCTCGTCTCGCTGTTCGATATTGTGCGTTTGCGCTCAGGAGGCTCCCTGGTTAGCGTTCAGCGGTGAAAAAGCCCGATAAACACTATCTTAAAATGATTAGAACCAAAATGAGCACGTGAACATTTGACAATGAGCACGTTAACATCCGGCTGGGATGTATAGAAACAAAACAACTTCAAACAGCCGCGAACGGTTGTATTTGTTCGGTAAGCGGTTTTGATTGACAGAAGTTTTCATGTTGTGGTATATGGCTCGGGTATCATGAGCACGTTATCGATGTATGTACGATGCGCCATGGGCGCGGGGAATAGTTGGGAAGCAGGTTAGCGTGGAAGGCATGGCTCAGCAGACAAGGAATGGTCATTCGGCGAGCGCGGCAGAGGTTGCGGCGCTCGCTGGCGTGAGCCGCCAGACTGTGTCTCGCGTGGTCAACGGTATGCCCAACGTGACGGAAAAGACGCGCAAGCGTGTGCTGGCCGCCATGGAAGAGCTGGGCTTTCGTCCCAATTTTGCTGGAGCGGCGTTGCGCGGCGGGTCGTATCGTTCTATTGGCCTGTGCATGTACAACATCACACGTGTCGGTAACCTGGCGACGCTCGAGGGTATCATGCAAGCGGCGCGCGAGCATGATTTTGCCGTCACTATGATCGAGATGGGCGGCGACAAGCCCTATACACTTGCCGATGCCTCGCGCCGCATGGTCGAGCGACCCGTCGACGGCATGATTCTCAACATGAACCGCATGGCTCCCGATTTTGAGGAGTTTGTTCCCCAGCCGGGAGTGCGAACGGTCATCCTGTCCATGTATGCGCATCCGCGCTGCACGACGATCGACTCCGACCAGTATGGTTCGTGCGAGCTGTTGACCAATTATCTGCTGGAACATGGTCACTCGAATATGCGGTTTGTGGCGGGTCCGGAAAACTCGATTTCCTCGCGTTTTCGTGAGGCCGGTTGGCGCGATACGCTGGGTCGTGCTCATGTCGATGCCGCTCCGATGCTGCGTGGCGATTGGAGTGCGGACAGTGGGTACGCCATGGGCGAGCGGATTGCGGCCGAGGTGCTTGCCGGCGGGTCGCAGGCGCCGACTGCCGTGCTTGCGGCAAATGACCAGATGGCGCTGGGCGTTATCGCCGCGCTCGAGAACGCGGGCCTGTCCGTGCCCGACGACGTGAGCGTGGTTGGTATCGACGACGCACTCGAGGGACTTGTTCCTCACAATCGGCTGACGACGCTGCGATTTGATTTGCGCGGTGTCGGTAAGCTTGCGTTTGAGGCGGCGATTGGAGAGAGCTCGTCTATCGAGGCGATTCATGTGCCGAGCACGCTGGTCGAACGCTCGACTGTTAGGGACATACGGGGTTAGGTCCTACTCCGTCTGTCTCGATTTGTAACAGGTAGACGGTCAAAAGCGGGCTACGTGTTACAGATTTAGATTCTTCGGAAAGAGCAATCCTGTTCGTCTCAATCTGTAACAGCTAGGACCCAAAAACTCGGCTAGATGTTACAGATTGAGACAAACGGACCCCGAACCGCCCAAAAAGGCCGGGGGCGGCGCGCCGTGTGACGTGCCGCCCCCGGCTGAGAAATGGGGACAGGTTATGTGGGCGGTGCAACTCCGCCAACCGCTCGCCGCAAGCCGCTAGTCCAGACGACGGGTCTGCGCCACGTGCTTATACCAGTAGGCGCTTGCCTTGGGCGTGCGCTTCTGGGTTTCAAAGTCAACGTAGAAGAAGCCGTAACGCTTGTTGTAGCCATTGGTCCAGGAGAACTGATCCTGCAGGCTCCACAGGAAGTAGCCGCCTACGTTGACGCCAACCTCCATGGCCTTGAGCAACCAGCGCAGGTGCTGCTCGATGTAGTCGATGCGCGGCTGGTCGTCCACAAAACCGTCCTTGTAGGGGTCCTTGTAGCCCATGCCGTTCTCGGTGATGAAGATCTGCTTGTAGTTGGGGTAGCGCTGCTTAATGTAGACGAGCAGATCGAACAGGCCCTCGGGATAGATGATCCAGTCCCAGTCGGTGGTGGGGACGCCGGGCTTGTTCACATGCTCGCCAATGCCCTTAACGCGCCAGCGGCCAGTGCCCTTCTCGCCCGTACCGTTGTGGTGCAGGTCGTTCTCGCCATCGTAGGCCTTCAAGAAGCGGCACTGGTAGTTGTTAACGCCCAGGTAGTCGTTGTAGAGCGCGGCCTCGCGCATGATTTCCAGATCCTCGTCCAGGATCTCGATGGTGCCGCCCGAGACGGCAGCCAAGCGGTTGGCGCACTCGAGGGTGTCGGGCGCGTAGTCGCCGCGGAAGGTGGCGTCGAGCAAGAACTGGTTCTGCAGCACGTGCTCGTTGTTGGCGGCTTTGATGTCGGCGGGGTCGTTCTCGTTGAGCGGATACTTAAACTCCAGCGACTGGATGACGCCGATCTTGCCCTTAAAACCGCCGTTGTGGAAGGCCAGTACTGCCTTGGCGTGGGCGAGCATCATGTTGTGCTCGCACTGGAAGGCCTCGGCCAGATGCGCCTTAACACCACCGGGGAAGGTGCCCTCGATGTAGGTGTTGGAGGCGTCGGCCCAGATCTCGTTAAAGGTGAACCAATAGATCACCTGGTCGGCGTACTCCTTAAAGCAGAAGGTGGCAAAGTCCACAAAGGCATCGATGGTCTCCCGGTTGAGGAAGTCGCCCTTCTCAAAGAGGGCAAGCGGCGTGTCGAAGTGATGCAGCGTGACAAACGGCTCAACGTGGTGCTTGTGGCACTCGGCGAAGAGATCGTGGTAGAACTGCACGCCCTCGGGGTTGATCTCGCCGGTGCCGTTGGGGAAGATGCGGCTCCAGGCAATGGAGAGGCGAATGCCGTTGATGCCGAACTCCTCGCACAGCTCCAAATCGACGGGGTACTGGTTGTAGAAGTCCGAAGCGGGATCGGGGGAGAAGCGCCCCTGGGCCTCCAAGAAGTCGTCCCAGGCAACCTTGCCCTTACCGTGGGTGCGGGTCTCGCCCTCTACCTGGTAGGCAGCGGTGGCGCCGCCAAAGACAAAGTCCTCGGGAAACTGCGCAGGCGGGTTGGTGACGCTAGCGGGGTTAACGGACATGATGATCCAATCGTCTAAATCGAAGGGCCAGCCGGTCTTGGATGGTCGGCTGGCCCTGAGCGTTACTTACTTCGAGAGTTGCTCGCTTACGAAGGCGAGAGACTTGTCGCCGTTCTGGGAGAGCTCGATGTACTGCTTACCGCGGCAGGCGACGCATTTGTTGCCCACGCGCTCGCAGTCCTTCTGCAGGTCGGTCAGGTAGCTTGCGGCCTGCGGGGCCAGGACGACCAGGTCAAAGTCGGGGAGCATGTCAACGTGGTTGCCATAGGCCTCGGCAGCGGTCTCAAGATTGATGCCGCGCTCTTTGGCAGCCTTGGCCAGCGCGTTGGCGAGCAGGCCCGAGGTACCGCCGCCCTGGCAGAGCACGAGCACGCGCTTGCCGTTGAGGTCGCTGGCGGTCGTTGCCTCGGTGGCGACAGCGGCGGGGGCGTCGGCCTTCACGGCCTCGGCAGCAGCGCCGGCGGCAACGCTCTTGGCGTCAGCCTTGCCCTGGAAGGCATCGTTGAGCTTGGCGGCCTTCTCGGCGTTCTTGGCGGCGAGCTCCTCCTCGGAAATCTCGGCCTCCTCGGCGCACTTCTGGGCGTCATAGGCACGGAAGAACGGATAGTACAGAACGAAGTCGACGACCAGGATAAGGGCGAGCATCACAAAGGCGAGCGGCTGGAAGCCCAGGCCCATGATGGTGCCGATGGGGCCGGGGACGGTCCAGGGCAGGGTGTACATAAAGCCGTTCATGCCCAAGAAGTCGATAAAGATCTTGAGGATCCAGATGTTGGCGATCGGGGCAAAGACAAACGGGACAAAGAAGACGGGATTGAGCACGATGGGTGCGGCGAACAGCAGCGGCTCGTTGACGGCAAAGCAGACGGGGACGATGGCGGCCTTACCGACGGCGCGCATCTCCTGAGACTTGGCCAGGAAGCAGAACATAAAGACCAGGACGAGCGTGGCGCCGGTGCCGCCCATGCAGACGACGAAGTACTGGGCACCCTGGGTCAGGACAGCGGAAGCGTGCTGGCCAGCCTGGAACGCAGCCAGGTTGTCGGTCATGTTGGCAACGAGGGCGGCGGCGATGGCGGGCTCGACGATCGAGGGGCCGTGGACGCCCACGAACCAGAACAGGCTCATGGCGCCGTAGATCACAGCGAGGCCGATGTAGCCATCGGCAGCGGTGAACAGGGGCTGGAACACCTGGATGACGCCTTGGGCAAAGCAGAAGCCAAAAGCAGCGCGGAAGACGATGTCAAAAGCCCAAAAGACGGTGATGCAGACGGAGAAGGGGATGATGTCCTTGAAGGTCTGCGAGATGTTGGGCGGAACCTGCTCGGGCATCTTGACGGTGATGTTGCGCTTAATGAAGAACTTGTAGATGATGCCAGTCACAAACGCAGCGATGAAAGCGGTCAGCAGGCCCTTGGAACCAAGGTAGGTGGTGTTGAAGCCGCTGGCGGCGTCCGTGGCGATGGTGTCGCTCGAAAGGAGCAAGAAGCCGATGATGGCCGCGCACATGCACGAGATGAAGTTGATCTGGTTGTTCTTGGGCAGATCGCGGTTCTGGGCGTCGGCGAAGTGCTTGGCAGTGGTGGCGGCGCAGGCGATGGCCAGGATGCCCATGGAGTAGTTGTAGCACTTCCACAGGGCGTTGTTGATGTCATCGGGCCAGTAGAAACCCCAGATGTTGGGGACCGAGGCTACCAAGCAGAAGATGGACGAGAAGATGATGATGGGGATGACGGAGATAAAGCCGTCGCGGATCGCCTTGAGGTACTTGTTGCGGGCGATCGCGTTGAAAAAGGGCTGGCCCTTTTCGATGGTGGCGATGAGTTGCTCCATGCAAAGCTCCTAAGAGTCGGTGGGTTGGCAACGATGGTAGCTTTTGACGTTTGATTGCCAAAATGTTGACGTTGCCATTTTGCGACACAAAATAAGACGCGAACCGATGGCCACTGTGCCTGCGAACCGTCGATTCCTTGCGCGTAAACGTTTGAGCCGCCCGGTGGCTCTGTGTTTGCACAATGGCAACGTTAACATTTGGGCGACAAAAGCCGTTCGGAGAAGCAAAAATGTCGGTGAACGGTAGGTTTTGGGTGGTGAGCGTATGGTGGGGGAGGCGTTGGATATACTTGAAGGCGTTAAAAATGACTGCGCAAGGTGCCACTAATGGCATCGTTGACATAGAAAGATCGACCTATGGCCGTTGTTAAAAAATCGGTTTCCGTTAAGGACGTGGCGCGTCTCGCGGGCGTCTCGGAGCAGACAGTCTCGCGTACGGTGCACGATTCGCCCAGCGTGCGCCCCGAGACCAAGGAGCGCGTGCGTGCCGCCATGCGCGAGCTGGGGTATCGCCCCAATTTTGCCGGTCGATCGCTGCGCCGCGGCAAGTTTAAGACCGTCGGCGTCGCCATGTTCAACATTACCGGTACCGGCAACCTCGACCGTATGGAGGGCTTTGCTGCCGCCGCCGATAAGCACGGCTACGCCATTACCCTCACGAAAGTAGATGGGCATCCGTATACCCTCGAGAGCGCATCGTCGCGTATGAGCGCGCTGCCGGTAGACGGCATGGTCGTGATCATGAACCGCATGCCGGCGGACTTTGGCACCTTCGAGCCGCTGCCTGGCATGCAGACAGTGCTCGTTACGATGTTGGAGCACCCGCTGTGCTCGACGGTCGATAACGACCAGTTCGATTGCTCGCGCCAGGTTGTCGAGTACTTGCTGGGGCAGGGGCACAAGACCGTGCACTTTATCTCGTGTCCCGAGCGCTCGCTTTCGGGCATGCAGCGCGAGGAAGGCTGGCGCGAGACATTGCGCGCACATGGTATTGAGCTGCCGCGACTCATCCGTGGCGATTGGACGGCTCAGAGTGGGTATGCCGCAGGTCAGGCACTGGCGGACGATCCAGCCTGTACTGCCATCTATGCCTCCAACGATGCCATGGCATACGGTTGCATTCGCGGGCTCGAGTCGCGCGGAAAGCGCGTGCCCGAGGACGTGAGCGTGGTGGGTGTTGATGACAGCCTGGGCGATATCGTGCCCGATCGTCGCCTGACCACGGTGCGCTTTAACAACAAGCGCGTCGGCATGTGGGCGGTCGACAAGATTGCCGGCGCTGATGGGGGTGCGTCTGGCGTGGAGCACATGCTGATCCCCGGTGTGCTCGTCGAGGGCGATACGGTACGCGATTGGCGCTAGGGCGCGGGTCTGTTTGGGTTGCCGCTAATTGTGTTCGATATTGTTTAAATTGGTTTAAAAACCGTTCACGGGCAAAAATTGACCGTTCATAGCTTGAAATTACGTTTTGCGCTGTTCTTTTTTGTTTGAATGTTAATGTTTCTGCCATACAGAACGCAGCGCGTATGCCCGGACGCGATGCTCTCCATTGGTTCATATGTGAAAGGAACGCAATATGGCAACCAAAGAAGAAATCTCGATGGTTGGATTCGAGATTGTCGCATACGCAGGTGACGCCCAGACAGATCTGCTTGCAGCGCTCGATGCTGCTCGCGAGGGTGACTTTGAGAAGGCCGAACAGCTGCACAAGGATGCCAGCGATGCACTTATCGGCGCCCACGACACGCAGACCAAGCTGCTTTCGCAGGAGGCCGGTGGTGGCGAGATGGAGATGACCTTCATCATGGCCCACGCTCAGGATACCCTCATGACTACCATGATTCTGGAGAAGCAGACCCGCTTTACCATCGACGCCTACAAGCGCATTGCCGAGCTCGAGGCCAAGCTCGCCTAACGAGCCCTCACAACCAAGTCCCCTTTCATAAGCCCTGCCGCTATCCGCAGCAGGGCTTTTTCTGTCCTCCTCCAAGTTGCGGTGAAATAGGGACTGAAAGGGGGCTAGCAGGCATAAAACAGTCCCTATTTCACCGCAACTTATTGGGTGCTGTTGGACATTTTGCTTCGTGGGTATACTTCCATCCGCAATACACGCCGGACTGAGGAGGTATCCAAATGCCGGACAACGGATCGATTCAAAAGAAGGGCGCGCACGAGATGTCCCACGGGCGCCCCGTTCAAATTACCGAGCATACGACGGTGACGGAGCTGCAGCCCAGCCTGTCCGATGTCGTGTGCGCAAACAAAAAGTTGCAGATCGGGTTCATCATCGCGCTCGTGGTGTTGGCGCTTCTGTCGGGCTTTGTCGCCCGTCCGCATTATGCCGACACCAAGACCTGGGACTCAACTATCGAGGTCATCGATCAAAAGAAGGGCAATGTGTTGGCGCTCACGACGTCGTGCGTGGCGCTGTCTGCGGGCATCACAGCACTGCCGGGCGACACGGGAACGCCGGTCGCCGAGCAGCTCGCACAGCTCTCGGGCAACTTAGGCATTGTGCTTGCCGTACTGTACCTCGAGAAATATCTGCTTACTATATTGTGGTCGGTCGGGCTGGGCATCCTGATCCCGTTCTCGCTCGTACTCTTCGCGGTGTCCCTTGGCATTCATGGCCGCTGGAGTACTAGCGCCGTCCTTCGCCGTGTGGCGACGCGCGTGCTGGTGGTTGCCATGATCGGCATGGCGTTGGTGCCTGCGAGCGTGTGGGTATCGCAAAAGGTCGACGAGACGTACCAGGTGAGTATCGAGCAGGCCGAGCAAAAGGCGACAAGCGCGGCTGAGGCGAGCTCGTCAAAGAGCGAAAAGAAATCTGAAGCCAAAACAGACAAAAACGTGCTTGAGCAACTGACCGAAGGTGCTTCGAGTCTACTGACTTCGGTGACCGATAGCGCCAAGTCGATGACCGACGAGGTCGTGCAGCAGGTGACCGATCTGATCGAAGGCGTCATCGTGATGATTGTGACCTCGTGCGTGATTCCGTTGCTGGTGCTCGCTGCATTCTTGTGGCTTGGGCACACGCTGCTGGGGATTGATATTTCCGGCCCCACGAACTATCTGACGGGCCGTTTTCTGAGTGCTCCGTCCAAGCACGCCAAGAAGAGCGGGCAGGCTGAGTGATCAACAAAGCGAGTTTTGGAAGATCAAACCGTAAGAAGGGCGGCCGAGATGCGTTCTCGGTCGCCCTTTTTTGTTGAGTGCGTGACCGCTCACGCCTCCGTCAGACCCAAACGGTCGGCAAACACCCGCGAATGGTATTTGTTCAAAAAAGAACAAAGATAAACAAATAGTTGTTGCAGTTACTGTTCGAATGTGTTCAAATAAACATGAACAGTGAAGAACCGCACATTCAGATGCCCGGACCTGAGCGCGATTCAACACTTCCAAACAGGAACTACGCACCTGCGTATCTCTCAAGGAGGATGTCATGAGGGTTGTAATCGCTTCCGATGCCGACGGTATGTCGATGAAGGAGTCCATCAAGGAGATGCTCATCGCCGACGGTCACGAGGTCGTTGACTATTCCGAGACCCCTGCCGCGGACTTTGTCGATTCCGCCACCGCCGTTGCCAAGGACCTGCTGGAGCACAAGGATTCCCAGGGCTTTGCATTCGATAAGTACGGCGTCGGCTCCTATATGGCCGCCGTCAAGATCAAGGGCATGGTCGTCGCCAACATTTCCGATGAGCGCTCCGCCTACATGACCCGCGAGCACAACGGTTCGCGCATGGTCACCATGGGCCCGGGCGTTGTGGGCACCGAGGTCGCCAAGAAGATCGCCCGTGAGTTCCTGCGTGCCCAGTACGCCGGCGGCCGTCACCAGATCCGTGTCGACATGCTCAACAAGATGGCCTAACGAGAGCCACCGAGAACTCGAACTTCTATCTCAACTTGTGAATTCAGACGAAAGGACGTTCTGATGAAGAAGACCATCGCAATCGGTTGCGACCATATCGTTACGGACGAGAAGATCTATCTGGCCGACCGCCTGGAGCAGGCTGGCTACAAGGTGCTCGACTGCGGTACCTACAGCCACACCCGTACGCACTATCCTATCTACGGTAAGGCCGTGGGCGAGGCTGTTGCCAGCGGCAAGGCCGACTTTGGCGTGGCCCTGTGCGGCACCGGCATCGGCATCACCAACGCCGTCAACAAGGTTCCCGGCGCCCGCTGCGCCCTGGTTCGCGACATGACCTCTGCTCTGTATGCCCGTCGCGAGCTCAACGCCAACATCGTGGGCTTTGGCGGCAAGATTACCGGCGAGTTCCTGATGGCCGACATCATGCTTGCCTTCCTGGAGGAGCCCTACGAGAAGACCCCCGAGCACGATGCCCTGATCGCCAAGATCGATGCCTGCAACAAGGCCGACGCCGAGGCTCAGGCCGACCCGCACTTCTTTGACGAGTTCTTGGAGAAGTGGGACCGCGGCGAGTACCACGACTAAGGAGGTTACGCGGTTTTACCAAACCGCGTAACGGGTCGACGCTGCGCGCCGCCCAGGCACCCCATCTCGCCGCTCAAACCGTCGCTCGCGTACATGAAGTACGCGTCGCTCCTCTTTCGCGGCGACTTGGGGCACCTGAGCGCCGCTCGCTGACGTTTGAGTGACCTGTGAGATCGCCCCTGTTGTTGCGAAGTGTTCTGGTACGGCGAGCTGCTCCGATAACACGTTTGCTTGCTTGGCTTGAGTGCTTCGCTCTTGGCTGTACTTGGCGATTTGCAGCTTTTCAATTGACGGCTCGCGTTTCTGTGAGGGGGCGCGGGCCGGTTTTCTATCAGCCCTATTGACTTGGCGGGCTGTCGTAAGAAAGGGAAGGCTCCTATGGAGTTTGTTCTTGATAACGGTTCTATTCGCGTAGCACTGAGCACGGCGGGTGGGTCGTTCACTTCTATTACGGCCAACGGCCGTGAGTACCTGTGGCAGGGTGACCCGGCGGTCTGGTCGGGCCAGGCACCTATTTGTTTCCCGATCTGCGGCGGCCTTCGCGACGGTCACGCAATGACCATGGGCGGCCGCGAGGTTAAGCTCGCCCGCCACGGCTTTGCGCGCAAACAGGAGTGGAAGCTCGAGGAGCAGAGCGACAACATGGTTGCGCTGAGCCTAAGCTCTGCCGACCATGCCGAGTTGCTCGAGCAGTACCCGTATCCGTTTAAGATCGTTGCTCGTTACACGATCGATTCGGAAAAGGTGGCCGTGTCGTACGAGGTGACCAATGAGGGCACCGAGGACATGCCGTTTTTTGTGGGCGGCCACCCCGGCTTTAAGTGCCCGCTCGACGAGGGCGAGTCCTATGACGATTATGAGCTTCGTTTTGAGCAGCGTGAGGTCACCGAGCTCTGTACTGCCGTTCCCTCGACGGGCCTGATTGATGTTGAGCATCGCAGCAAGAACCCCATGATCGGCCATGACCTGCCGCTTACCCACGAACTCTTCGACTTCGCGGAGACCATCTTTGACGTGCTCGAGAGCCGCGTGGTTACGTTGACCAAGAAAACCGAGGACAAGGGCGTGCGCCTGACGTTCCCCGATATGCCGTACCTGATTGTATGGAGCAAGCCCGAGGGCGACTTTGTGGCTGTTGAACCGTGGGGTGGTCTGTCCACCTGCTCCGACGAGGACGATATTCTGGAGCACAAGCGTGGCTGCCTGGTGGCCAAGCCGGGAGAGACCGTCACCCGCGGCTTTGAGATCGAGATCCTTTAACGAGTTATCGTATGTTTGGGGCGGGTTATGCCGCCCCGGAACAGGAGTTCAACATGATTCTGACCGTTACCATGAACCCGTCGATTGATACGCGCTATCAGCTCGACAAGCTGATCATCGACGACGTGAACCGTGTGACGCCCGAAAAGACCGCTGGCGGCAAGGGCCTCAACGTGAGCCGTGTGCTGCTGCAGTTGGGCGACGATGTGCTCGCGACCGGTCTGCTCGGCGGACACATGGGTGCCTATATGGCCGAGCTCATGGATGCCGATGGCGTCAAGAACGACTTTGTGCCCATCGCCGGTGAGACGCGCATTTGCCTGAATATTCTGCACGAGGGTAATCAGACCGAGCTTTTGGAGAGCGGCCCGCAGATCGCCCCGGCCGAGCTCGAGGCCTTTACGGCCAAGTTTGCCGAGCTCGCAGCGAAGGCGGACGTTGTGACGCTTTCGGGCTCGCTGCCGCGTGGCGTCGATGCCGGCTACTATGCCGAGCTCGTCAAGATCGCCGAGGAGGCGGGCGCCAAGGTGCTGCTCGACACCTCGGGTGCATCGCTGGAGGCCGCGCTGGAGTCCGACGCTAAGCCTGAGCTCGTAAAGCCCAACCTGACCGAAATTAACGGCCTGCTGGGTACGTCCTTTACGACCGATGATGTCGATGCCCTGCGCGAGGCGCTTGCCGCCGACGGCCGCTTTGCCGGTATTCCCTGGGTTGTCGTTTCGATGGGCGCTGCCGGTTCGGTGGGCTTCCATGAGGGTCGCGCGTTCCGCGCCAAGACGCCCGCGATTGCGGCCGTGAACGCGACGGGTTCCGGTGACTCGACCATCGCCGGCTTTGCGCATGCCATTGCTGCCGGCGCCGACGACGTCACCGTGCTCAAGACCGCCAATACCTGCGGCAAGCTCAACGCCATGGATCCCAAGACTGGCCACCTGGTCATGGATCGCTGGGACGAGGTCTACAACAGCGTTGAAGTAACGGAGCTTTAGAGTTACGCGGTTCTACGAACCGCGTAACCAGCCGACGCTGCGCGGGCCGCATTTGGACAATCTGACGTTCAACTTCAAGGGCGCGACCAGAAGGTCAGCGCCCTTTCGTTT
>JAGZWV010000178.1 GCA_018378775.1 Collinsella sp.
CATTTTTCGTCTTGCGACGTCAAGAATCCGTATCTTCGAGTGCCCACACAGATTGTCTGATAAATTGTTAAAGAGCAGTGCCGCTTCGCTTTTCTCAGCGGCGCGGGGTGTGCATAATACGCTTTCCCGCTACAGAGTCAAGCATTTATTTTTGCTTTCTCTGCCGGAGTTCTCAGGAGAACCCCGCTGACCCGGCGGCGTGTTTGCCGTTGTTCCGTGTCAGTGGTGGCGCATTATAGGGAGTTATTCCGGCCTGACAAGAGGAAATTTAAAATAATTTTCTGACCGCGCATTTTTTCAGCAAAAGCCCCGTTAATGTGCCATAAAACAAGCAATTTGCCGTTTTTGCAACCGTAATCACACTTCCTGGTGGCATACTAAGGAGGAATAAAAAGAAAAAGGAAGATAAGTAATGCCTTTAAGCGCACAACAGTTAGCTGCACAGAAAAACCTTTCGTATGTTCTGGCTGAGAAGCTGGCGCAACGGATCTTAAAAGGTGAATATGAACCCGGCACCATTTTGCCCGGTGAGATTGAGCTGGGCGAGCAATTTGGAGTGAGTCGTACAGCGGTACGCGAAGCGGTCAAAACGTTAACGGCAAAAGGGATGGTTTTACCGCGACCGCGAATTGGTACCCGAGTCATGCCACAATCGAACTGGAATTTTCTTGATCAGGAATTGCTTACCTGGTGGATGACAGAAGAGAACTTTCATCAGGTCATCGATCACTTTCTGGTTATGCGTATCTGTCTGGAGCCGCAAGCTTGCCTACTGGCAGCAACGGTTGGCACCGCGGAACAGAAGGCGCATCTCAATACGTTAATGGCCGAAATGGCGGCATTAAAAGAGAACTTTCGCCGTGAACGCTGGATCGAAGTCGATATGGCCTGGCATGAGCATATCTATGAAATGAGCGCCAATCCGTTTTTGACCTCATTCGCCTCGCTATTCCATTCGGTTTATCACACTTACTTCACGTCAATTACCAGCGACACAGTGATAAAGCTGGATCTGCACCAGGCGATTGTCGATGCGATTATCCAAAGCGATGGCGACGCGGCATTTAAAGCTTGTCAGGCGCTGCTACGCTCACCAGATAAGTGATAACCCGATAACAGGACTTTGAATGAGCGATAAAAAGAAGCGCAGTATGGCGGGTTTGCCGTGGATCGCGGCGATGGCCTTCTTCATGCAGGCACTTGATGCCACTATTCTGAATACCGCCTTACCCGCAATCGCTCATAGCCTTAATCGTTCTCCTCTCGCGATGCAATCAGCCATCATCAGTTATACGCTGACGGTGGCGATGCTTATTCCGGTAAGCGGATGGCTAGCCGATCGCTTCTGTACGCGTCG
>JAGZWV010000179.1 GCA_018378775.1 Collinsella sp.
GGTTGTGATTGAGCAGCCGCGCGGCGAGGCGTACTACTATGTGCGCGGCAACGGCACCAAGAACCTGGATCGTTTCCGCGTGCGCACGCCGACGTCGCAGAACCTGGCGGGTCTGACACATGCGCTGCAGGGCGTGCTCCTTGCCAACGTGCCCATGATTATCCTGACCATCGACCCCTGTATTAGCTGCACGGAAAGGTAGGCGCGGCATGAGTTTGCTGACATTTGCCAAGACAGCCTTGGGCTCTATGGTCAAGCAGCCGGTCACGGTGTGCTATCCGCAGGAGAAGCTGACGGCTCCCGAGCGCCTGCGTGGGCATATCGTCAACGACATGGACGTGTGCATTTGCTGCGGTATGTGCGCGCGTCGCTGTCCGGCGGGCGCGCTCGCGGTCGATCGCAAGGGTGGAACGTGGTCGATCGACCCGTATGCCTGCGTGGTGTGCGGTGAGTGCATCGAGAGCTGCCCCAAGCACTGCCTGACTATGGACACCGCCCGCACCCCAGTCGCAGCGGACAAGACTCCCACAGTAGAAACCAAGCCGGAATAGCGCTGGAATAGGGGCCGGTGGGGCAAAAATGCCCCACCGGCCCCGCGCTTAAACGCGCGGTTGTGCCGTCGCGAACAAAACTATGCCGGATTACGGGGCTGGATAGCGAACCTCCGACCATACAGAAAATCCCAAAAACAAAACCGCAGGTAGACTGCTTGCCGTTTTTCAAAAAAAGGCTGTATGGATGAGGACTCCGACTTTAGCCCCGTAATCCGGCATAGTTTTGAATTAGCACCATATCCGTAGCAGCCCTTGATCTCCCGTGGACAGAGGGAAACGGATCATTTTTGCCTCACGAGGGCTGCCGCGTGACCCGTCTGCCACGAAATGGGCCTATCTACTACGTTTAGGCGGCAGCCCTCGACCACGTCAAGTAATGCGAAATGAAAACCGCAGGTAGAACGCTTGCGGTTTTTCATGAAAAGCGGCTATGGTCGGGGGTATCGAGTCAAACGTAGTAGATGGCCCGATTTCGTGGCGAGCGTTACCAACTGATCCCCCGGGGACGGAGGAAAACGGATCATTTTGACCTGTTGGCTCCGAGTCGCATCCGTTTTCCTGCGAAAACTCTCGTGTCTCAACTTTGGTGAGACATTTGTCTCACGCCCAAAATCAAATCTGGAACGTGTGTCACCTGCCCTAATTGTGTCTCATTTCGTAACTTTAGGCTGATGCAAGGTCTGAGACCGCGAGAAGGGAGACACGATGGGTAAGTACACGAGGGGTCTCTTGGCGGTGATACTGGCCGTAGTGCTGGTATTGCCCGCCGCAGCATTCGCCATGCTGCCCGAGGCCAACGCCA
>JAGZWV010000180.1 GCA_018378775.1 Collinsella sp.
GGAAGGATTCCTCGATCCGCCAGAGGTTATGGTATGAAGCATAGATTTCAGAAGCACCCATATGGATCTCAGAAGTTATAATCATGTTATATCCTGCCAGTTTCTTTGCGTTTTCTATTGCCTTTTCATTTATCTCGACCTTGACTTTTCCAGCCGTTTTTGTTCCTTTCTTATCTGTAGAAATAAAGGTAACATACTTGGAACTGTCTCCATATTCCGATTTTTTTGCTTCACACGCCCTGAGTTTTTTTGCTTTTTCCACCTGTCGGTTAATTTCATATATTTGCTTTTCCGCAAGTTTCGGGTGAAAGGTCACAATACGCTTTTCTGTAAGCTTTAGCGTTTTCCGGTGTCCGGCGTTATCTGTATAAGAATAAGAAAAATCATCCACACACTCTTTGATACGGTAAAGGACTTCGCCTTTTTTATTTTTAACATCCACATAATCATTTTCAAGAAGTACCCATGTTTTTTCTGTTTCGGGAAGTGTTTTTACAGATTTTGAGAAAATATATCCATCCCCAGCTTTCAGGGCATGAAGGATGTTGTGGAAGCAGTTCAGCCCTTTATCTGCCACCTGAATTGTCCTGCCGGATATGTGGCTTCGCTGCTTTAATTCATCTATGATTTCCCGTATTACAGGTTTTTCGCTTTCGTTTCCCGGATACATCTTCATGCCGATTGGGATCTGGTTTGCATCAAGAAGAAGTCCCATACCAACAATCGGTTCCTTTTTATTCTCTTTTGAAGGTCCTTTTAATCTGAAATGATCTTCTTTATCAATCTCGAAATAGAAGTTGGTGCAGTCGAAATAGGAGTGAGAAGTATCAAATGGATATTTCAAAGCCACTTGATGGTTGAAAATCTCAATCACCTTTTCGTATTCCGAACCAATGTATTCAAGTCCGGAATAAATCTGGTCGAGGGAGAAAGCATGTTTCCCAAACAGTTTAGGAATTACCTCCCAATACGTTTTCAGCTTTGAACAGGGATGCACCACTCTTGCATAAATAAGATCTGACATCATATCAAAAATATTGAACCGGAAATGTGTTGCAGACTGCATAAGGTCAATATATTTTTTACATCCCAGAGAATCGTTGAGATTCTTTAAAGGGAAGTAGCCAAGGAGTCTTTCCGGAGATTCTTCTGATATTTTCCGTTCTTTTTCGGCTTGTTTTTTCTTTTTATATTCCTGATTGAGTTTTTGTACCTCCTCACCGAAAACAGCAATCGGATCCTCCATGCCGTTTGCCTGAAGTTCGTGGACATAGCCAATCGGTTTATAAGAACGGTGTGCGCCGCCTTTACGCTCCGGATCGTAATAGCTTTCATAGATTTGAAGATAAATCCCTT
>JAGZWV010000045.1 GCA_018378775.1 Collinsella sp.
CGTCAAGACCATCGTGGGCGACGAGGCCGCCAAGAACCTCACCTTCTACGAGGCCAACGTGCTCGACCGCGATGCGATGAACAAGATCTTCGATACCCATCAGATCGACCGCGTCATCCACTTTGCCGGCTTTAAGGCCGTCGGCGAGTCGGTGAGCAAGCCCGTCGAGTACTACCACAACAACATCGAGAACACCCTGGTGCTCATCGACGTCATGCGCAACCATGGCTGCAAGTCCATCATCTTCTCGAGCTCCTCGACCGTCTACGGCGACCCGGACAACCCGCCCGTCACCGAGGAGGATCCTAAGAAGCCCGCGACCAACCCCTATGGTTGGACCAAGTGGATGATCGAGCAGATCCTTATGGACGTCCACACCGCCGACCCCGAGTGGGACGTCGTGCTACTCCGTTATTTCAATCCCATCGGCGCCCATCCGTCGGGCCTGATCGGCGAGGATCCCAAGGGCATCCCCAACAACCTGGTGCCCTATGTCGCCCAGGTCGCCGTGGGCAAGCTCGAGGCCGTTCAGGTCTTTGGCAACGACTACCCCACCCCCGACGGCACCGGCGTGCGCGATTACATCCACGTGTGCGATCTGGCATCTGGTCACGTGGCCGCCCTTAACTGGATGAACGGCAAGACCGGCGTCGAGATCTTTAACTTGGGCACCGGCACCGGCACCTCGGTACTCGAGGTCGTCGCCGCCTTCTCCAAGGCTTGTGGCAAGGAGCTGCCCTACGTGATCCGCGAGCGCCGCGCCGGCGACATCGCTGCCAACTGGTGCGATGCCTCCAAGGCCGAGCGCATGATGGGCTGGAAGGCCCAGTACGACATCGCGGACATGTGCCGCGATAGCTGGAACTGGCAGAGCCACAACCCCAACGGCTTCGCCGACGCCGAGTAGCACTCAACCGCGGTAGATTTCTAGGCATATTCCAAAATCTACGGGCCCCGGCCTCCAATGTGAGGTCGGGGCCTTTTAGGAGCTCGTTCTCGGGCTCGAGCTCGCGCATGCACTTGCGGCCGCCGCGACCGGGTGGTTGGTCAGCTCCTTCTTCCTGACCGTCACCCATCTTCCCAGGGTCTTCTCGTTGATGCCGAGGTCGGCTGCCACTTGGGCGATGGGCTTCCCCGACGCGGCGGCGAAGTCTGCGGCCTCGGCGCGGTACCCCGCTGTGTAGGAGGGCCCGTCTGCCATGACTGACACTCCTTTCTTTTTGGCGCTGAAACGATTATCGCCGCTCAACGCCATTCCTCTAAGTCAAGTGTCCTTGAATACGATACAGTTCAAATGGACGAGGAGAATCTGGCGCTCCTCTCGATGAGCCCGGAGAGGTCCCTGGTCGTCACCTTCCCCCGCGCGAACGCGAAGCGGACGGCGGCGAGCCATGTCCTCACCGCGCGTTCCATTTAGGGAGTCCTCGAGAAGTCGATCTCTCTGTGCGATAATCGAGCTATTGAGTCTCGCGAGTTTAGAGCTGGTGATATGCATTGAAAATCAAGATGAAAAACATCGGCAGGGTCGCTGAGGCCGATATCGAGATTAATGGTATTGCCGTGATCGCCGGGGAGAACGGGACGGGGAAAAGCACGGTTGGAAAAGCGCTTTATGCGGCCTTCAACAGCATGTCCGATTCGGAGAACAAAATCGACCGCATGAGGCGCAATAGTGTTGAGCGCGCCATCAGGAAGGCATATGTGGGAAGCCCTCTCGACTCCACGTCTCGCCACAGGCGAACTGCTGGAAGAATGAATAGTTTCATCGACAGGGTTTTTTCGGGCGAGTGCACGAGGGACGAGCTTATTGATGAGATAAAGGAGTATTACGGGGAGGAGATCTCCCGTGAGATCGAATCCGATTTCACAAATGGCGTAGCAGGAGTTGCCGATCAGATTATCGAGATCATGGATATCTCCGATGATGAGGTATTTCGTGCGATTGCGACAAACAGGTTCCGAAGCGAGTTCAACGGCCAGATCAATTCGGTTTTCGGCGAAGAGCCCGGGAAGGTCGAACTCCAGATAAAGGACGCATCTACGGTTTTCTCGGTTGCAAGTGACGAGGTGGCGGAGGTGCACGATAGGAGGGTTTTGCGATTCAGGGCGCATTATCTGGACGACCCGTTCCTGATCGATTCTCTCGGAGGACCCTACGGCCCCGCTTTTCGGTTCAAGCCCCTCCTTGGACACCAGGAGGAGCTGCGGCAAGATTTGATTCAGGCGACCATCCGTAACGATGACAGCGAGTCCTCGCTGTTCGAAGAGATCGCGAAGGAGCGACACCTGAAGGTTCTCATGGACAAGGTTTCCTCCTTATGTCCGGGGCATTTCGAGAGGAGCGAAAGTCGCGGTCACCTTACGTATCTCGAAGAGGGCTTCGCTCGGGGGTTGGAGCCTGGGAACCTTTCTGCTGGCTTGAAGACGTTCGCCATCATGAAAGTGCTCTTGAAGTCCGGCGCGCTAGATGCCGGAGGGACTATTATCCTCGATGAACCCGAGATTCATCTTCATCCTGCATGGCAGCTGGCCTTCGCCGAGATAATCGTGCTGCTCCAGAAAGAGCTCGGGATGCACGTCTTAATGAGCACCCATAGTCCATATTTCCTGAATGCGATCGAAGTGTATTCTAAGAAGCACGCTGTTGATGGATTGTGCTCATATTATCTTGCGGAGACCTGCACTGATGGACGCTCTCGCTTTGCCGATATAACCGGCTCGACTGAGGTCGCCTACGAGAAGCTGGCGGCTCCTTTTGATACGCTTGAGAGGGAGGAGTACGGCCTTGAGTAGCGACCTGTGCGCCTCCTGCCCTCATCCGAACTCTCCCGCGGTGCCAGATGGCAGCGATGGTTGCTCCCGTTGCAGGACCTGTATCCTAAGGGACTGCACGTCGACCATCTCCAAAACATCCAGAGACGGGAGCGTCTCTCTTGTGGATGACGATTTGCCTGTTGTCAATTTTGACTCTGTTAAAGAATGCTACTGCAAGAAGGTCAATAGGTGGATGCAACTCCCGCGCTCCGCCGATGCGCTGTATTGCGATCGGGAAACGTTATATCTAGTCGAATTTAAAAACGGCAGTCTGAAGGAGACGCTGGGGAAGAGGCTCAATCCCAAGGATGACGAAGAGCTTGGTATCAATCTTGGCCAAAGGGACGCCCTCATCGAGAAGTGCAAGGACAGCGTTTTGATCTGCTCGGACCTGTGGGGAAAGAGGACGAGATGGTTTCGCGAGCACTGCGTCTTTGTTTTGGTATACAACGAGGACAAGAACAAGACCGCGTTGAAGCGGGTTGCCAGCTCGATTAGGAAAAAAGCGCGTTTTGGGCTTCCTGACAAATTGAAAGGTTTTTGCGTGAAGGATGTCTTGACGCTAACCGAAAAGGAGTTTTCGACATCGCTCCTTTCAACTTGGCGAGACGCAGAAGAAATCGCGGAGGTCGACGCGTAGGAGACCGAAAAGCATCCGGTGGCTATTTGCTCCCGATATCGATCGTTCGTCTGCAGTCGGTTTTCTTTCCGCTGCGCCCGCCAGTTTGCGATGAGTCGCGCACCGTGTGAAGCTCAACACGGATGAAATACAAATATAATCCCCCCTTGCACTGTGTTGATAAATATTGCTCGTCGAACTCATCTGAACTGGGCTTTCTTGCATAGAACTGCCTGAACCTGAGCGTTTTCGGGTATTGCATTGCCCGATCGAGCACCATCGCGACCTTCTCAAGCTTGTCCTCGGGCGGACTCATAGCCACAGCCCCGCATGTCGTCCCGGTTGGAGCCGGGATGAGCCCTCAGGAAGCACTGCATGAAGTAGCGCATCCGGTTCACGGGCCCCAGCGGGTTCTGGCCGTCGGGAACGCCCTTGAGCAGCTTCGCGTTGTAGTGCTGGCTCTTCAGTGACAGATTGTTGACGGGAGCCGTGTGGCGCCCGGCTTCATGTCGTGGATGAGCGTGGAGCCGGGCGCCACACGGCTCCCGAACGTCGCCAAGGTCTTCGCCCTGCTTGTCTTGCCAAGGCCCTCCCGGATGAAGATTGAATTGCCTGGCTCATCGCAGCCGAGCGCGACACGGCCTCTACCCGAGACCATCATCTCTACACATAGCCCATCATTCGACAAGAACGCGCAGTTTGTCCTGCATAGGCGCATGGTGTCCCCCTCCGCCGCAAGAGGTGAGCAAAAGAGAGGCTCCCCTCGCCACTACCGGACAAAGGGACCTCTCTGGGGAAACACGCTATAAAACCTTCTTGCCGGGCGGTCGAGTACAGCACCGACGGCGTACCCGTGGAGACCTACCCAGAGCCCACGCCATTTCAAGTTTCTTGGTCTTCAACGCCACAATCCGATAATCATCCAGCCGTCGAAATGACCTCGTCACAGGCGGCAAGCATCTCCTCGTCATGAGTGACAACGATTACAATATGGTCTCTCTTAATTTCATGAAGCAATTTGATCAGCGCGCCTCGACTCTTCGCATCAAGTGCTGAGGTCGGTTCATCAAAAAGCATAACGTCCGGCGATTTCAACAGCTGTCTCACAATTGCAATCTTTTGCTTCTCGCCGCCGGACACCCCTCCTTTCCCGCCGTCAAGCATCGCCGTTGCCCCGTTCTCCACAGAAGCAACCATTTCGTCTAGCCCCAATATGACAAGCATCCGATTCAGCTTATCCATCTCGTAATCATCAGAAAGCAGCGTAAGATTATCGAGAATCGTCCCCTCAACGATAGGGGGTTCTTGCTCCGTAATGCTGACTCGACACCGCCGCAATGCATATCGATCGATGCAACGCTGTGACACCCCGTTGTAGCGAACGGCCCCTTCTGTGTCATCTGGATATAGCCCCAATATCACTGACAGCAGCGAGCTCTTCCCCGAACCATTCGGCCCCGAGATTCCATATAGCCGACCCCTGGAAAACGCGAGCCCCTCAATGCTTAACGCGACCCTTTCCGCCCCTGGATAACGTAGCTTGATGTTCTCTAGACGGATTTCCTCAATCGGACCAAGCGCCAATTTGCCATTCGCTTCCACCGGGACATCCCAAATTCTTTTCAGCCGCTCATAGCATACGCGATTAGTCTGGTAATCCCTTCCCCAGCCCAACAAATACTGTACCGCTGAGCTTAAGTTCGAATAATATCCAACAGCAGTCACGAGAAAACCAGGCAACAGTCTCCCGCCCATCACTTCAACCGCGCCCACAGCAAGAAGACATCCTTGAGCGGCGGAAGCGACCAACGCGTTGCCAAAGGTAAATCTAGACCCTACTTCCTGATTTGCTCTCATCGTTGGATAGAGCCCATTAAAAGCTTCGACCAGTACAGCGCGGGACCTATCGAACAAAGCATGTTTGCGGATGAAATCAACTTTCTCCAACTGATCTTGTAGACAGAAAAAAACCTCGCGCTCTGCTCTTGTACGTCAAAACTTCTCTCAAACAGCCTTGCGCGTGAAACCGCATAAAAAGCGGCACTCGCTGCCGCAAGAACAAGGCAGACCACACTCAACTTGATATTCAGGCTACCGAGAACAAACAGGGCGGACAAAAGGGTGATAACGTTGCTTGAAACCCCCACAACCGAGTTGATTACGAAGATGACAAGGTCATTAGCGTCGTGATTGATTTGCTGGTTATAATACGACGCGTTGAAGCCCTCGAAGAATGCCTGGGGAAGGTGCTTCACGTGCTCAAGCGTATCCGCATTTAAGCCGAACCCCGCATGCGACTGAAGGTTGATGTACAGCATCTCTGAGCAATACACTAGTCCCGCTCGAACCGCTTGGACCGCAACCAAAATAAGGCAACAAACGAGAACGGCGGCAAGATCGGCGCTGGCCGGCATCGCCAATCGGTTTACCACTATGCCGGTAAGAAAGGGACCCGCAAGCGCAAGCAGCCCGACCAAAACTGTTACGACAAGATAGGCGTAGAATCGACCGCCCAGTATATATTTTCTACAGAGATTAAGCATCAGCCTCATTTTGCCCCGCACCCCGTTTTGCCGTATTCATCATCTGGGAGAGCAGCATTTTTTGCTCGGCATCATACCGGAAGGAAACGCAACGTTTCCCCTCACCGTTTAAGGCGTGGTTGGGGCACCCTCCCATGCACATGGGAAAAGCAAAGCACTCTTGGCATTCCGGGTCATCCGGCTCATATGCCATCCAGTTAATCATGTTCTTGCTCAACATTGGCGGCTCGAAAATAGTTCCGACCCTCCGCTCCTTCATTCCAATGTCATCCCAGCACTTATACAAATCTCCGACGGGATCAACCACGTACGAGTTGATTCCAACGGCGCAACATATCCCGAAATTCGTCCCACCAAAAGGTTGAACTTTGAAGCCCCGCGCAATTGCCCTTTTATAAAACTCAGTCTCCTCATACGAGAACTCTTTTACAGTAAAGCAGTGGCTGTCGTTCGCACATACCTGATTGATATCGTCAACAGGGGCTAAATAGAAGTGAACCTTATTCATCAGGCCATTTAGCTCGAGATAATCCAATAGCTCTTGAGCGGCCTCGATGTTGGTCTTGTCGACGTTGCTCCTTATCGAAATATCGATGATGTCGGCACACTCTTTGACGTTCTTGAGAATACGTTCGTATGTAGGGCTTCCGTCGTGAAGAATCCTTCTCGAATCGTGATCCGACTTCGATCCATCTATAGTCACTTGCGCGCTCGTCACACCACATGCCGCGAGCCTCCTTGCAACATCAGGCGTCAGCAGATAGCCATTTGTCACTATCGATGCGGAATATTCACACGTTGGCCCCACGACATCTTTCAGATCCGACGTAATCCGTTCGATCATCTTCATTCCGAGCAGAGGCTCGCCGCCGTACCATCCAACTGAGAGACTTGCGATACCAGGATAGTAATCTTTCACGAACTTGGAGAGCTGTGTCAAAACCTCCTCGCCCATCGTCGTGTACGCCTGTCCCTTTTCATAGCAGTAGGGACAGCAAAAGTTGCAAGCCATCGTTGGCGCAATGGTAAGGGACAGAGCAGTATTCGCAAAGCGCGCGGCGCGACTTTGCAACCTGATCTCCCCAAGCTCGTCCCTCTCCTCATTGACTAGGATGCCTCCCCTTATCAGCTCCGCGACAAGATCATCGGCATCCCGAACGTCCCCTTCTTGAATCCTTTTGAATTTCTGCGCGTATTCCGGATTTAACGACAGGATGCCGCCGGTTCGCGCATTCATGATAAGAAGACTTCCGTTATGTTCATGCACCACATTTAATTGCGACAGTTTCACTTCGCACCATCTCCATTTCCAATCAAATCCATATCGACCCTCAGACGCTGCGCATACGCCAGCGCATTACCTTCTTCGATAAAAACTGCACGAAAGCAGCAATAGACATGCGAGCGACACGATGACCGCATGGCCGCATGCAGCCATCAGGACCGTCCCGCCGGCAGCCCCGCACGCCCTCATCCAATAAGCCATGTGAACCGGGGGTAAAACGGTTGGGAAACTCATCGCGATAACAAGGCCCGCGAACGTTGCGACCAGCAAGGCTCCCGACACAAGAGATCTGATCCTGAACACCTCATATGCAACCGCAACCATCAGCGTATAAGCGGCGTCTATAACGATATTCGACAGGAGTGCCGAGGTCACATTACCAACCGTAAGGCTGTCTAGACCGCTTCCGGAGCACACGGCAAAGACCGCAGCGACACCGAGAGTAAACACGATGTAGGGGCACAGCGTATACACTTCGCAAGCCAATGTCTTTGCCGCAAACAGCTGCCAGCTGCGGAAGCCCCGAGCAATCGAAACTCCCCTTGCCGACACGCTCGTCGCATCACCGAATAGCGTCCCCGCCACAACAACAGAGACGATTGGGAAGAACACCGTATGCGCCATGGAGACGACACTTAGCCAGGAAGAGATACCCGTTGGCCCAACCCCTATCGAGAAAAGATAGCCCGGATCGGCGGAAAAGCCAAAGAACTGGCCCTCTCCCCCTGCGGAGACCCATGCGCCGGACCCGGCAAACACATAAATCCCCGCGATGCCCAAATACATCAGCGCTATTATCACGGCGAGTTTCATTCTCCTTGCGCGGAACAGTTCCGCCCTGACCGACATCCCAAGATTCATCGAACCGCCGTCCTTACAAATAGCGAGACGAGCGCAACTCCAACCGACACAAGCACAGTGCCGCCCGCATACAGCAAAACCTGAATTACACCAACATTCTGCATACTCAGGGAACACAGGTTCATCAGGTAATACACGGGCGAGAGCATGAGCAGCAAGCTGGGCTGACCGCTTCCGTATGTACTTGGGAACCACACCATCATAAATGTCGAAACCGCTATTGCAACGACGCTGCTCGCCACCACACTCCTCGTGAGCAAATACAGGGCGAAGGTAGCGGCGTACATCGAAATGAGCAGCAGCGCGATCATCAGCGCAATCGATACAAATTGGGCAAACCCTGAGCACGAGGCCCCAACGTCCCATTGGGCCATCTTAGTTAAATACAGCGCAGTCGTAGAAAGAAGATACACGGCACCGACCAGAGTGCAGTTCACCAACAGCTTCGTGATCACAATCGCCGCCTGCGACACCCCTCGCGATCTCGATACGGCGTAAGCCACGGATTCAAAGTCTCTCGACGTAGCGTAAACCGCGTAGAGAATCGTCACCGGAATCCAGACCACTGTAGACGCAAAAGACGTCCGGGCAACAGAGCCCAAAACGTCCCCTGCATCCACTAGGTTTCCAATAAAACCTATAGCCCCTCCAAGCGTATACGGGTCATCACCGGCGACCATGATCAGCACCTCAGACGAAGTCGCAGCCGCAACCACATACAGCACAGCCGCAAGCGCAATCATCAGAGCGGTCGCCGGGTGCCTGGCGAGCAACCATACCTCGCTCCGAAAAGCTGAGATGAACTCGCGTTTCATCACAGCTCGCTCTCTCGACCGATGAGCTCCGAATAAAACTCCTCAAGGCTCTTCCTATGAGAATACGCCTCCGCAACCCTCACACCTGCGGTCGAGAGCGCTTCGATTGCAATGCCCCGCCCTTCCTTTTTCTCCTCATAGCGCATAAGGACGCTGCCGTCCGGCAGAAAAGAATGTGAGGTCTCATCTCCGAGAACCGATCTCGTTCGCTCCAGATCGTCCACATGCAACACGAAACCACCGCGGCATGACTTTTCCAGCTGAGGTGCGGTCATCCTTCGAATGAGGCGACCATGACTTATGAAGAGGTAATCAGTTGCCAGCTTGTGCATCTCCTCAAGATTGTGGCTGGATACGAGAATCGTTTTACCTTGATCTTTGTTAAGATGCGTAAGGATTTTTCTTACTTCGACTATCCCCATCGGATCCAGGCCGTTTGTCGGCTCGTCCAGGATCAACAGCTCCGGATCGCCCAGCAACGCTATGGCCAGATCGAGACGCCTCCTCATTCCCATTGAGAAGTTCTTCACTTTCTTCCCGCCGGCCTCCCCCAAACCGACGGTTGATAACACACCGTCGATGGAACGATCGGTGGGAAGCCCCCACTCAATACAGCGAACGACCAAGTTGTCTCGCGCGGTCAGATTAGGATACGAAGCATTGAGGTCGGGCATATAACCCAGCCTTTCCCTGCAGCTCCGTATTTCACGTCTCCCGGTTTGCCCAAACATCGAGATCGTTCCTGACGATGGCTCCGAAAGCCCCGTGATCAATCGAATTAACGTGCTCTTGCCGGCACCATTCTCCCCAATGAGTGCACACAGCTCGCCTTCCATTAAAGAGAACGAGACTGATTTAACCGCTTCAAACCCGCCATATCTCTTGGATATGGCACGCAATTCAACTGGGACTTCCCGCATGGACGACATCCTCCCCGTCAATAAAAAGGGACGACATGGCAATTGTGCGGGGTTATAGGTAACGTCGGTTCGCCCCCCATATTGCAATGCCACATCGCCCCTCAGGCGCTGCTGGCCAAAATATCTTTGAACAGTCTGTGCACGCCGTACGGCGTGCACTATCCGCTAAAAGCGGATAGTGCACTCCTGTGAAGAACACTTGGTGCTGCAGCTGCCGTGCGCGTAAAAGAAGCAATTGTTGCACATGGGCTCAGCCCCGGCTGACGGCTCGGTAATCCATTCCATTTCATTCCCCTCCTTTCGCGGTAGAAAGCCAGTTCATCTCTGCCCCCTAGAAACGGAACGTGCAGGACTGATTGGGGCACCTCTTCGTGCATCCCCCGTGCGCGTAGAAGAAGCAGTTGCCGCACGCGGGTGCAACGCCTTCCTCCGGCTCGTTA
This sequence comes from Collinsella sp., assembly GCA_018378775.1. Lineage (GTDB taxonomy): Bacteria > Actinomycetota > Coriobacteriia > Coriobacteriales > Coriobacteriaceae > Collinsella. The sequence continues at coordinate 10,298 of JAGZWV010000045.1, forward strand.
ATCCAATCCATCTCTCCCTCCTTTCCTTGCATACCGAATTGATAATGTTATTCTAATTCGATATGTATCATATTTCAATATAAGCTTATTTATATATTACACAAGGTAAGCACCCCCCCTGCATCCAGCACAGGAAATGACTCTCTCGTTCCCCAGTGACGCGGCGAGAAATACAGGCCACTGCAGGACGTTGAATGAACAGCCCGTGAAAACCGTTGTTTTCACGGGCTGCACCTGCTCAATACTTTTTTATTCTCCAGCCTCAGTCGTCTCTAAGATCGACCACGTAAACATGATCTGACTCCAGGACCGGGTCATCACCCGTCGCGGTCGCCCTGCTCAGCGCGTTGCGGGCGCGCCGCGTCGCCAGTTCCTCAAGTTCTCTTTCGTTGACGCGCTTAATAAGATCGCCAGGCTGGCAATCAAGCTCTACGCAAATATCCAGCAATGTCTTTAACCTAATTGCCTTCACCTTGCCATTTCGTATTTTTGAGATACTTGCCGGTGTGTGCCCGGTCGCCCGAATGATATCCGTACTCGTCTTTCCGCGTCGAAGCAATAAGCTTTCAAGCTCAATAATCAGATAGTCCATGCCGCCCCTCACACCAAATCCTCGGTCTGGTCTTGAAGCAGAGCTCCGTAGCGCCATATCGCAGAAATCGAGAAGCAGCAAACGGCCCCCAGCACAGCACCAATATCTATGGGCAGGGCCAGGTTTTCAAACATCGAATAGGCGTTCCCCAGCAAGTCGAAGGGGCCAATCACTATCGAAAGAAACCCCGGAGAAAACAAGAGGTCACCTATTGCCGCTGCAACAAACAGCCACCCGATAATCGAGATTCTTCGAGCATGCGAAAGGGTAAAGGGCGATTCGCCATGAGCCATGTCCATGCTGATTCCCCGCAGGGTCCATGTGGCCCCTCCGGAAATCAGAAGATACATCAAAGGAACCACTACGGAAACCGTCTTTGATGGATCATATAGGTTTCCTTGAGCAGCCATAAGCCCAATGGAAATAACCACCACCACCGAACAGCAACACACCGCTATAAACAGCGCCGTAAACAGAATCCCAAGCCTTCTTCCGAGAGTCATCATCTTCTGGATGGACTTATCGATCTTCTGGGCGCTATTCACCACAGCTCCTCCTAAAGCAATCAGAGGTCTTCTTACTTACTGTTTTTCCTACATTGTAACGAACTCGATAAGAAGAGGGTCGCTTCACGCCGCGCAATCCCGAACTCCAAGCGTTTCTCATCAGCATTGCCCATCTTTCGAGTCGAAATTCAAATCCAGTTTCTTATCGCATGCTGAAATCAACCCGAACTGGATGTGACTGGAAAACAGCGCGCTGCGTCGGTCGCGCTTTCCCGAGCGACTCTGGCACAACAGACGATATGAGTTGAACATTGGGGCCTCTCCCCTTGCAGCTCTCTCGTGGGTCGGGCGACAATGGTCGTACCATCAACCGCGGCCGCGCGCTGCGGGCCCTCGGCCTCGGCTGCGTCGTCGGGGCGGTCCCGAAGATGCACCGGCCCGCGGCCGACCGCGGCCGCAAGAACGACCGCCGCGACGCCGAGTGGCTGGCACGCATGCTGGCGCGCCGCAACGTCGTCGAGGTGTGGGTCCCCGACGAGCGCCCTCGAGGACGCGCGCGACGACCTGCAACACGCCAAGCAGCGGATGTCGAAGTTCCTGCTGCGCCACGGCCTCGTCTTCGACGAGACGACGCCGGCCGGCAGGCGCAGGGGCGCCTGGACGGGGGCCTACTGGGACTGGACGGAGTCCCTCTCCTTCGACGAGCCCGACGACGCCGCGGCCTACGAGCACTACATGGACGGAAATGACCTGGTAGAGAACCCTCGCACCGTCTACGTCGCAGGGGACGTAGACGAACTCGTCGAGCACGAGCAGCCTCGCGGGCGACACGTCGTTCAACAGTTTCGACAGCGTTCCTTTGCGCTTCGCGTTGCCGAGCTCGAGAACCAGCTGCGCGGTCTGCCAGAACCTGACCGACATGTCCGCGGCGACCGCGCGCATCGTGAGGGCGACTGCCATGCGCGTCTTGCCGCGCCTGGACTTACCGAAGAAGACGAGGTCTTCGCGCGATTGTTTGTGTCAACGGCCGACTGAATGTGAACCCTTCTTGCATTGTTGCAACCTGGCTGGCAGCCGGTCTTTAATGACGACGACCATTGTCGCCCGACCCACAAAAGAGCCGCAAGGGGAGGAGCTCCCAATGTTCAACTCATATCGTCTATGGCGCACTACCATTCACCGAAAGTCGGCACCTTTTTCATTCTCTCTATACATGTTTAAACAACATGTTCTACAATAGGGACAATAGAAATGGAAACTCGGGACGAGCCGTCTATCCATCTACGGCGCAGCCCCTTATTCAAAAGGACGGTGAGTGCATCCATGGAGCGTGCAAGCGGTGTTCTGATGCCCGTTTCGTCATTGCCCGGACCTTACGGTATCGGCGGCTTTGGCTGGAACGCCTATGACTTTGTCGATTTCCTCGCCTCGTGCAAACAACATTACTGGCAGATTCTCCCCCTTACGACAACGAGCTATGGCGACTCGCCCTATCAGTCGTTCTCGGCCCGTGCGGGCAACCCCAATTTCATCGACTTTGCCGAGCTTATCGAGGCCGGCTATCTGGAGCAGTGCGATATCGACGGCGTGTACCTGGGCTCCGACCCCAGCAATGTCGACTATGGTGCCATCTTTGGTGGCCGCCGTCAGATTCTCGACCGCGCCGCCGAGCGCTTTGCCGCCGACAAGCCGGCCGATTTCGATGACTTTATCCAGGCCAACGAGGACTGGCTCATCCCCTACTGTGAGTTCATGACCGTCAAAGAGGAGTGCGGTCTCCAATGAGCGCGACATTCTCATCATCGGCGACCTGCCCATCTATGTCTCGCGTGACTCTGTCGAGATGTGGGCGACGCCTGAGCTCTTTAAGATCGACGCCGCCGGCAATCCCGTGAGCGTCGCCGGCACGCCGCCCGACCAGTTCTCGGCCACCGGCCAGTACTGGGGCAACCCCATCTACGACTGGGACGCCATGGAGTCCGACGGCTTCTCCTGGTGGGAGGGCCGCATTCGCGCCGCCCTCGACATGTACGATGTCATCCGCCTGGATCACTTCCGCGGCTTCGAGGCCTATTGGGAGGTGCCGTTCTCCTCGCCCGATTCGTCCTACGGTTCGTGGACGCAGGGTCCCGGCCTCAAGTTCTTCAAGAC
>JAGZWV010000046.1 GCA_018378775.1 Collinsella sp.
AAGACAAAGCGGGTGGGGGAGTAGAAGGAGAAATCGTTCATGGAGCTCCAATCTGGCGTTTCGCCCTACATGCGCGGAGGAGTTTTTCGGGCGCATCGCCTGCGTTCGCGTCGCAATCTCGGCGGCGCGGTGCGGTCCGTGGATTCCATCGTATCGCCCGCGGCACCCCTTACCGACGATTGAGGCGAGTCTGCATTTCGCGGCGCGACGTCCACCTGGCGGACGATATCCGTTCGCGACACGTGGCCGTCCCGGTCGCAATAGCGTATGCGCACCGGGTTGCCGAGATGGGCCTGCGACCCCTTCTCCTGATGCGAGCGCGCGAGACGGGCGAGCAGCGGCGCGAGCACCTGCTCGACCGTCTCCTCCCGATACCACGCCGCCACGGGCAACCCGTTCACGTCAAACCCGTACGTTCGCCATGCCATTCGCCTCGCCGCCTTCGCCGAACGAAACCGCGTATCCAGACCGCCGGTCCCCCACCCAGCACTTCGACGAGCCTTCGCGCTCACTTCTGCGGTCGGGATGCGCCCGCGAGGCGCTCGGCAGGCAGCGCCATTTCCGCTCGCTGTGTCGAGCGCGAGTGTCGAGAAGTCGCCATATGCCACTCAGATGTAGCATGGAGTGCCGAAGTGCACGCGCCCGTGACGAAACACTGGCGCCAACCCGTTCCGCGCACCACCCCGCCCGTAAGGTGTGTGGCGAAAGGAGGACCAGCCGCATGAACATCCCCGAGACACAGAGCCTACCTCGATCGCATTCCGCACGAGCTTCTCTGACATTTCCGCCCATTACCACGTGGAGGTCCCCGTCGCGGAGATCGCCTACGCATACGACTACATCAATTCCCGGCATGCCCCGCGCAGGCAGGCCACGCTGAACGACGGGTCCGCGGCCCGGCAGGATGAATGACGCGCTTCGGCACAGGCCATGCCGAAACGCGTCACGCAAGCAAAGGAAGGAAGCCAACATCACATGAGCATCATCGCAGCACGCATCGACAACCGCCTGCTACACGGCATAGTGGCAACCCAGTGGGTACCCGAGTTCCGTCCGCAGCGTCTCATGGTCATCGATGACATCGTCGCCAACGACCCGACCAAGAAGGCCGCCATGCGGATGGCAAAGCCCTCGGGAGTCGCCCTCTCCATTATCAACAAGGAGACGGCTCTCACGAACTATCGGGCGGGCAAGTACGACGACCACACGGTCTTCATCGTGGCGCGAGACCCCCAGACCATCCTCGACGTCATACAGACGGGCCAGGTTGTTCCCACACTCGTGGTCGGAGGCACAGTCTTTCCCGAAGAGGGGTCAGACGCCGTCCAGGTGAGCAGTCGCGCCTACGTCACCAAAGACGAGCTGCCCGCATATCGAGCGATTGCTGGCACCGGCTGCGACATCACCGTTCGCTATGTGCCGGCCGACAAGCCCGTAGAGCTCTCCAGCATCATCACGCTTTAGCAAGGGAGTGAACTTATGACACCATCCATCATCCAGATAGCCGTCGTTACACTCATCGCCTTCATCTACGGAGCCGAGAAGAACGCGGGACAAATTCTCACGAACATGTCCGTCACGCCAGCATGGTTCGTCGGACTTGCGCTCGGCGACCCCGTAACCGGCCTCGCCGTCGGCGCCATCGTCCAACTCATGAGCCTGGGCGTGGCGGCCATGGGAGGAGCCTCCGTCCCCGACTATCCCACTGCCGCCATCATTGGCGCCGTCGTTGCCATCACCTCGGGTCAGGAGGCGAGCGTCGGCGTTGCCGCCGGAATCGCAGTCGGCATGCTCGGCCTTCAGCTCGACGTCATCGCCAAGACGGCAAACGGCTTCCTCGGGCGTACCTCGCAGCGCTTTGCCGAAGAGGGCAAGTACTCGCAGATGAAGAGCGTACTTTTCCTCGGTCCGGTCTTCTATGGCCTTACGGCGGCCATCCCCACGTTTGCCGTACTGCTCTTTGGCGCCGATGCCGTCAACGCTTTCCTCTCCGTCATGCCCTCCTGGTTCACGACCGGCCTCTCCATCGCCGCCGGTATCCTCCCCGTCGTCGGCCTTGCGATGCTTCTGTCCTTCATGCCAATGAAGAAATTCATCGCCTACGCCATCGTTGGCTTCGTTCTGGCCGCCTACCTGCAGATAAGCATTCTCCCCATTGCCCTGCTCGGTGCCGCCGCGGCCATCGAGTACTACAAGTCGCACAGCAATCCGTCCGTAAACGCCCTCGACGCTGGAGGTCTGGAAGATGAGTAACGAAGTTAACGCCACCAAGGCAAACGAAGCGCCAACCCGCCTGGCAGACGGAACGTACCAGCCAGTCCTCACCGTTTCCGATCTCGACCGTTGCGGCCGCCGCTGGATGCTCGGCGCGTCCATCTATAACTATGAGTCCCAGTGTGCCCCGGCGGTCATGTTCGCAACCGAACCCGCCCTGCGCAAGATCTATGCAGGAGACGAGGAGGGCTACCGCAGGTCACTTCTGAGCACCTATCGCTATTACAATGCGACTCCCCAGGTAAGCGGCCTGCTCCTCGGCGCCGGCCTAGCCTTGGAGGACAAGGGGCACAATGACGCCATCGACGCGGTCCAAGACCTTAAGATTGGCCTCATGGGCTCCCTCTCAGGAGTCGGCGATACGATCTTCGCCATCCTCATTCCCACCATCTTCGGCTCCATCGCCGCCTACATGGGACAGGCGGGAAACCCCGTCGGCGTGCTTCTCTGGCTCGCCGTCGCCATCGCCATCTTCGTATGGAAGCTCTTTGACTGGCGCATAGGCTATAAGTTCGGCGACAAGCTCTTCACGACCCTTGCCGAGAAGATGTCCGTTTTCACCGAGTCGACGTCGGCACTTGGCATGATGGTCGTCGGTGCGCTCATCCCCACCGTCATCAAGGTCTCGTGTGGTCTCACGTTCACCATGGGTGACGTCACGCTCGACGTCCAGACGGGCATCCTCGACCAAATCATGGTCGGCATGCTGCCCGTAATAGCCACAGCCATCGTCTACGCCCTCGTCAAGCGCAAGGTCAGCATCAACAAGATTGTCCTCGGCATCCTCATCATCTCGTGGGTGTGCGCGGCTTTCGGCATTCTTGCTGCCTAGCCTAGGGCTAGACCAACCCACAAAGGACGCATTATGAGGCACATCATCATTGCATCGCACTACGGCCTGGCAGCCGGACTCGGAGACACGCTCAAGGCCATCATAGGACCGGGGCACGACATCAGGGTTGTCTGCGCGTTTACAGACGAAACCCCGCTCGAGGAGAAGCTCGCCAGCGCATTCGAGGGCATCGCCGAAGATGACGAGACCCTCGTTCTCACCGACATCCTTCAGGGCAGCGTAAACCAGCTCGTAGCCTGCTCGGCTCCGCGAGGCGCGTTCATAGTGACCGGCGTAAACCTTCCCGTGGCCCTCGAGCTCTCGCTCCACGCCGGACAGCTTACTCCCGATGTGGTGAGGCATGTCGTCACCCAAGCCAAAGAGCAGCTCGTCTACCTCGGAGATCTTACTCCGGACGTTGACGAAGAAGACGAATAGGAAAGACGCGACAGTAAGGAGGACGAGACATGCGCAAAGTCCCGACCAATAACCAGCACCTGTTCTACCAACCGAAGGACGTGTGGGTGGGAGACGTCATGCCCTTCGGCAAGGACGGCACGTTCTATCTATACCACCAGCGTGACACGCGCGACCCCGCTCCGCTTGCCGAAGGACAGCCCTTTGGGTGGTCGCTCGCGACCACCCAGGACTTCGTGACGTACCAGGAACACGGAACGGCGATCCCCCACGGCGGAGAAGACGACCAAGACCAGTTCATCTACGCCGGAACCGTTTACGAGGCAAAAGGGGAGGTACGCGCTTTCTATACCGGGTTCAACCGCAACTACCTGCGAGAAGGCAAAACGTCCCAGGTGCTCATGCAGGCGAAGGCCTGCTCGGATGATTATGCGACGTGGAAAAAGACGGGCGTTGCAGTAGAGCTCACGCCTCAGCCAGGATACGATGGGCGCAACTGGCGCGACCCTTTCGTAATATGGGATGACGACCGGAAGGAATACCTCCTCGTACTGGGCACGCGTAAGGGAGACGACCCCTCCAAAACCCTCCAAACTGGCAGGCTCGTTCACTTTACGTCGAAGGACCTCGAGCACTGGCAGTTCAAGGGCGACTTCTGGGCCCCCGGCCTCTACACCATGTTCGAAATGCCAGACATTTTTAAAATTGGCGATTGGTGGTACCTGGTCTACTCTGAGTACAGCGACGAGAACAAGATCGTCTACCGCATGAGCCGCGATCTCTACGGTCCGTGGGAGAAGCCGAGAGATGACGCCTTCGACGGGAGGGCGTATTACGCCGGACGGACCGCCTTCGACGGATCGCGCAGGATTCTGTCCGGCTGGGTCCCCACGCGCGAGAACGACGATGACCGGGCCAACTGGCTTTGGGGTGGCTCGTTTATGCCCCATGAGGTGTACCAGCGCCCCAATGGCACCCTCGGCGTTCGCCCTCCCCAAAGCATAAAGGATGCGTTCGAGTGCCCTGATGCCGTCCCGGATATCGAGCTTCGCGGAGACCACGAACGAACGGAGTGCGTAATCACCGAAAACGCAGGCGAGATCTTCTGCTTCGAGGCAGACGTGACGTTCAGGGACGCTTGCGACTTCTCAATTCGAGCCTACAAGAATCTCGAGACCGACGAGTCGTACGAATACCGCTTCGACCTCGACGCGAATCGGCTCTCGTTCGACAAGAGCCCCTGTTACAAGTGGTTCCGCGTAATGGATAAGGGGCTTTGGAGGCCAGTCTGGCTCGAGTCCGGGCGTTCTTACCACCTGCAGCTCATCGTTGACGACAACATCCTCGTCCTCTACCTCGACGGTACCGCACTCACGACACGCGTCTGCGAGAAGTTCGGCCACTCGCTTGCTGTTACGGTAACGAATGGCGAACTCAAACTGTCCAACATAGCCTTGGCGAAGGGGCTGCGCGAACAGGAAAAGTAAGCCAGTGAACCTCGTCGCCACAGCGACTCCCCCAGCAAAACACGCGAACAACGGGTCCGGCCGCATTCCGGCGACCGGACTCGTCCTGTGCCCTGATGGCACATGGCCCCGGGCTGCCGACAGCGAGGCGGCCTTAGGGGCCTCGCCTACAGATTCCTGAGTGCGTCGACGAGGGAGACCTTGCCCGCGGTGACCTCGTCGGCCTGCTTGATGACCTTTGCGGGCACGACGGCCACCACAGCGCCGGCGGCAGAGTCGATTCGAGCGATGTGGTCAGAGGCGGAGCGAACGGCGAGCCGCTTGCCGACAGGGAGGCAGTCAAAGGTGGCAAAGCGCACTCCTACGGTTGGGATACGCCCGTGAGGCGCTCGGCGGACAGCGCTGTTGCCGCTCGCTGTGTCGAGCGCAGGTGTCGAGAAGTCGCCATATGCCACTACAGATGTATCATGGAGTGCCGAAGTTCACGTGCCCGTGACAAAACGCGGGCGCCAACCCGTCCCGAGCACCACCCCGCCCGTAAGGTGTGGGACGAAAGGAGGACCAGCCGCATGAACATCCCCGAGACACAGAAAGACCTGCTTGCCTACCTCGATCGCATCACGCGCGAGCTTGGCAGCACGCGGGGCGGGCGCATCCAGAACCGTCTCGACCACTTCACCACGGCATCTATAACCGACTCGCTCGCCATCTCGCGCAGCCTGGCAAGTCAGTATCTCAACGAGCTCGTGCGCGCTGGCCTCGTGGTGAAAGCAGGGGCACGACCGGTGTGCTACTTCCACCGCCGCTCCCTCGAACGCTTCTTCCAGTCTCGCATTGAGCGTAGCACCTACCCTTCGGTCGAGCAGCTCTTCGCCACGCTCGGAAACGGCGAGCGACTCGACTTCGACCGCGCAATCGGTCACGAGCTGAGCCTTGCGCCCTGCATCAGCCAGCTCTGCGCCGCGCTCAAGTACCCGCCAGCTGGCCTGCCCATCCTGCTCTGTGGCGCCTCGGGAACCGGCAAGGGTCTACTCGCCGAACTTGCCCTCGAATACGGCAAGAACGTCGGCGTCCTGCAGCAGGAAGCCAAGCTTGTGAGCATCGACTGCTCGCATTACGCAGACGATGCCCGCGCGCTCACTCACGACCTGTGCGCAGATGGCGGGCCTGCAGATCGGGCGAGCGGCGGCATCGTTTATCTCAAGGACGTCGACGCCCTCTCACCCGCTGCCCAGGACGCGCTCTTGGAGTGGGCCTTCGCACAGGCGGGCGCCATTGTGCCAGCCCCTGCTGTGCGCCTTATCTTTGCCACCTCAAACGAGGCAGACAGTACCGAGTGCCGCAGCCTCACGCGTCGCATCCCCATGTCCGCCCAGGTGCCGTCTCTGCGCGAGCGCACCCAGGAGGAGCGTGAGGAACTGACTCTCCACTTCCTCAAGGAGGAGGGCCGACGCATAGGACGCGACATCCTCATAAGTCGCGGAGCCTTCCGAGCCCTCGCCGGCACCAACTTCGAGGAGAACGTACGCGGCCTGCGCGACTGCATCACCAACTGTTGCGCCGAGGCCTATCTAGACACGAAGGGTGACAGCCTGGAGATTCGCACCTACCAGCTTCCCTCCGCAATCCTTGCCGGCTCCGCACTCGAGCGCAGCGAGAACGACATGCAGCTCATCGACACCACCCGGAGCATCCAAAGCCAGGCGGACGACCGCGCACGGCATGTACTCGACGCCATGCTGGAGCCATACGAGAGCTATCGCGAAGGCACGCTTGATGGGGGCGCGTGCAGCGCTCAGCTGGTGGAGCGAGCCCGCGACCTCGAGGACTACCTGGCGTTCGGGCAAAACCCGGGCCGCTCGAAGTCCGACGCATACGAGCAGATCGCCGACAGCGTCGTCACTTCCGTGAACGAACTCTACTCGATCGATTTGTCCCGAAAGAGCTCGCATCTAATCGCCCAGGGCATCTGCCTCCAGCTGTGGCCGCCCGCAAGCCTCTCGCGTTGGAAGAGCTCCCATGCAAGCGAGCTTTCCGGCATGCGCGGCGTCGTGGCCCAGCGCAACCGCTTTGCCGTTACTGTCTGCGCCTGCATCGCTGATGAACTCAAGGCCACGCTCGGCATCGCACTCGACGATCTCACGTGTCTGCTCGTCCTTGCGCATGCGGCACTCGCACTCGACCCGTCTAAGCGTCGTCGGAGCGTCGGTATCGTCCTCAGTCATGGCTACTCGACCGCCACGAGCATCGCCGACGCCGCCAATCGGATTCTTGACACGAGGGTCTTCGAGGCCATCGACATGCCCTACGACCAGAAGGTTACGGACGTCGCTGTTCCTCTTCAGCAAATCATCGACCGCTTCTCCTGCGCAGACGAGGTCGTCATCCTCGTGGACATGGGATCGCTCCAGGATATTTATAAGAGTCTGGAATCCACCTCCGGCATGACGCTCGGCATCATAAACAACGCCTCTACCGGCCTTGCGGTGGAGGTTGGCGCCGGACTTATCGCGGGTCGCTCCGTGCGAGAGGTTCTCGACGATGCTGCGGCAGCTTGCACCTGTAATTATCACATCGTGGCGCGCAACGCCCGACCGGACGCGATTGTCTTCTGCTCCGAAGGCGGACTTGACGCAGCTGCGCGGATCCGCGATCTCGTGGCGCAGAGCCTGCCTGGCGAGTCCCCCGCGCGGCTTGTCGCCGTTGACTGGCGGCAGCTCGCCAATAACGGATCTGAGGATGCCGCCTTCTCCCAGTACAACGTGCGCTCGGTCATCGGCACGGACAATCCGCACGCCGACGGAGTCCCGTTCATTTCGCTCGAGGAACTCATCGCCGGCGAAGGAACGGCCCAGATAGACCGCGCCTTCGCACGCTTGCTCGACGCTGACAGCTTGCGCACGTTCCACCAGAATCTCGTCAAGAACATGACCCTCAGGAACGTGGTCGAGTCCATCACAATCCTTAACCCCAACAAGCTCTTCGGCGAAATCGAGAGTGCCGCAGAGCGGCTCCAGCAGCTCACCGGAGACGTGATTGGCGCTCGTGTGAGCATGGGGCTCTACGTGCACCTGTGTTGTCTCGTGGAGCGCCTCGTGACCAGAAGCCCCATCGAGAACTACGCAGACGAGCAGCGCTTCGCCAATGAACACAACGATTTCGTCGAGGCATTCCGCACGAGCTTCTCTGACATTTCCGCCCATTACCACGTGGAGGTCCCCGTCACGGAGATCGCCTACGCATACGACTACATCAATTCCCGGCATACCCCGCGCAGGCAGGCCACGCCGAACGATGGGCCCGCGGCTCAGCAGGACGAGTGACGCGCCTCGCAAGCAAAGGAAGGAAGCCAACATCACACGAGCATCATCGATCGCTGCGTGCAAGGCGGCGGGCCTCACCGTGTTCGCCAAGCGCGAGGAGCGTTTTGGTTTTTCGCAAGCAAATGCGGACGAAATCAGCGACCAGATTTCCGATACGCTCAAACATGCAGGGCCCCTATGTGTTTAACCTCATTTTTCCGTGTGCGGTAGAATGGAGTCGTTGAGATCGCGAACGCCTTAAAGGGAGAGTTTTTGTGGATGCGCATCTGGATGGGGGCTCTTCCGCCCCGCTGTATCAACAGGTGCTCGATTTGCTTAAGAGCGATATCGAACAGGGGACATATCCCGTTGACTCGCAGATTCCAACGGAACTTGAGCTTTCTAAGATGTACGGCGTGGGAAGGGTCACGGTTCGCCGCGCAATAGAGGAGCTTGTGGGCGAGGGGTATCTCACCAAGCGGCAGGGGCGTGGTACGTTTGTGACCGCGACAAAGATAATTCGCAAGGTGCATCAGAAGGACGATGTTCAGAGTTTTACCCAAGCATGCGCTGAAAACGGCATGAAGGCGGGCGCTCGCGTCGTTGCCCGCAAGACCGTTGCCGCCGATCGCGACCTCGCTTCTTTCTTTGGCTTGGATGAAGGCTCTGACCTCATCTTGGTCTCACGCGTGCGTACCGCAGACGGCGTGCCGGTCCTGTTCGAGAACAACTACTATCCTGTCGATGGATTCGAATTTCTCAAAGATATCGGTCTCTCCAATTGTTCGATATTCGAGGCCGTGGGGGAGCGTACGGGTAGGTATCCCTGCTCGTCCGATCCCTGCAGGCTGGAGATCGCCCGTGCGGGAATTGATGCCGCCCGCGAGCTCAAGGTCCCAGTAGGGGAGCCGCTGTTCTTCATGAACGCGGGCTTTCTCGATTCCAACGGAGAGCGCTTCTGCTATGGCAGACAGTACTACGTGGGTTCGCGCTACAGCTTCGATATCTAGCGGCTCTGTCTCACACAGCGCTGTTCTCGTATTGCCGCGGCAGGTCCGTTTAGCGCGTAAAAGTTACCACTTATAGAACAACCTAATATGTTTCTTGACCGACGCCTTCATGCAGGTTATACATAGAACAACCTAAGATGTTTGCCTATACGTGAAGGATTTTTGGCAAGCATCGTTGCTCTGGCAGGAGGTTAAGAATGCCGGATGCCAAACAGGAGAAGCCCAAGCGCAGATTCCATCTCCAGCTTCCCCATGTGTACACCATCGCGTTCATGCTGATCGTGTTCTTCGCGGTGCTCACATGGATCGTCCCATCGGGTCAGTTCGACCGCCAGACCATTCAGACGGCCGCGGGCGAGCGAGAAGTCGCCGTAGCCGGAACGTACCAAGAGGTCGACAAGGTCTACACCGATTCGGAGACGGGGGAGACCGTCGATCTGCGACAGGGCATCGATGCCGTCCTGCAGGCTCCCGCCAAGGGCATTCAGGCTGCGGCCGATGTCGTCGCGTTCGTCCTGCTGATCGGCGGATCGTTCGCCATCGTCACCAAGACCAACGCCCTAAACGCCGGCATGAGCCGCGTGATCAAGAAGCTGAAGAACAAGGACATCTTGATCATCCCCATCTCCATGATCCTGCTCTCGATCTGCGGCACCACGTTCGGCATGTCCGAGGAGGCGCTGCCGTTCTACGCGATCTTCATCCCCATCATGCTGAGCATCGGGTATGACTCCATGACCGCGTTCATCATCTGCTTCCTCGGCCCCAACCTTGGTTACTGCGCATCCACTATTGATCCTTTCAACGTGCTGATCGCCCAGGGCGTTATCGGCATCGAGGGAAATCCCCAGCTTTGGCTCCGCGCCATCCTGTGGGTCATCTTCACCGCCGCGGGCATTTTCTGGGCCATGCGCTACGCGCGCCGCGTCAAGCTCGATCCCAAGTCCTCCATCACCTATGAGGACGATAAGCAGAAGCGCATCGAGTTCTCTGTCACCGATGCCTCTATCGAAGAGGAGTTCACGCTTCGCCACAAGCTCGTCCTCATTGATTTCGCGGTCGGCATGGGCGTTATCGTGTGGGGCCTCGTTACCCAGGGCTGGTATATGGACGAGATCTCCATGGTGTTCCTGGCCATGGGCCTTCTTGCCGGCATACTCGGCGGCCTGGACGAGAAGACCATTGCGGAGGAGTTCGTCCGCGGAATCGCCGACTTCGCCTACGCAGCCTGCATCATCGGCATCGCCCGCGGCATCCTGGTCGTCGCAGAGGGCGGAATGATCATCGACTCTATTCTTAACTGGCTCGTCGGACTCCTTGCGGGCGCTCCGTCCTTCATCTATACCACCTTCATGTACATCGTCCTCGGCCTGCTTTCGCTGCTGGTTCCTTCCAGCTCCGGCCTCGCTGCACTCACCATGCCCGTCATGGGCCCGCTGACCGAGCTTATGGGCCTCAATCCCGGGGCTGCCGTCACCGCTCTGCAGTTCGCGAACCAGACCGTCAACACCATCAGCCCCGTTGCGGGCATGACCGTCGCGGGTCTTGCCGTGGCGAAGATCTCCTTCGGGCAATGGTGGAAGACCATCTGGAAGTTCTTTATCTTCATGGTTCTGTTCGGATTGGTCGCGACTGTGATCTCCGGCCTACTGCCGATGTAGGAGGTGCCCAGCATGGATTTAAGCGCTTCCACACCCCGTCTGCGTCGCGAGCAGGTCGCCGGCATGAACATTCACTACATCATGTGGTCGCTCGATTACTTCCTTGATGCTCAGCAGCGCCTTGGCTTCAAAACCATCGAGCTTTGGGCGGCCGAGCCGCACGTGACGCTGGACCACACGGGGTATTTCGAGGCCGACGAGCTTCGCCGCAAGATCGAGTCCCGCGGACTCTCCGTGAGCTCCCTGTGTCCGGAGAACGTGGTGTATCCGTGGCAGTACGCTGCCAGAAAGCCCCTCCACGCGCAGCGGAGCCTCGCTTACTTTAAGCACGGCATCGAGCTCGCCGAGGTGCTCGGCGCCCCGTATATGTCCATCAACTCCGGTTGGGGCGATTGGGACGAGGACCGCGAGGAGGCTTGGAAGCGCTCTGCCGAGCACTTGGCGATTCTTGCGGACTATGCCGGCGAGCACGGCGTGACCCTCTGCATGGAGAGCCTGAGGCCGGAAGAGAGCAACTTGGTGGTTACACTCGCGGACGCCAGGCGCATGCTTGACCAAGTAGCCAGCCCGCACCTTACTCCAATGGTGGACACTACCGCTATGGGAGTCGCCGGCGAGAGCCTTGAAGAGTGGTTTGCTGAGTTTGGCGATGGTGCCATAAGGAACATGCGCTTCATTGATGGCGACCCATATGGCCATCTGGTTTGGGGCGATGGAAAGCACAGTATGGACGATTTCGTACGCGTCCTCAACGCGCATGGGTTCGAGGGCTATCTTGGTCAGGAGATCACCGATGGAAGGTATTTCGATGATCCCGCAGCAGCGGACCGGCACAACATGGACGCCTTCGAGAGGTATTTTGTCGACTAGCGCGTAGCTCCCATTCGCGTGGGGAAGTCAACACGCTTGACGAGAAGACTCGCAGTAAACGTTGGCGGATTCGTCCGCCGTATCGAAAGGAAGAATAACAATGAACGCACATGATCTTATCGCCGACGCAATCGCTGAAAAGGGCGGTTTCGATAGCGTCTTCTGGGTTGCCTGCGGCGGCTCCCTCATCGACCTGCTGCCCGCCCACGAGCTGCTCAAGCGCGAGGCGACTACGTTTGCCAGCGAGGCGTATACCGCCCGCGAGTTCGATATCATGCGTCCCAAGCGCCTGGGCGAAAAGTCCCTTGTCATCGCTTGCAGCCACTCCGGCAACACCCCCGAGGTAATCGATGCGTGCTCGATCGCCAAGGCGGCGGGCGCGACCGTTATCGTGCAGACGGACAACGCGGGTTCCGGCATCGATAACGGTGAGTGGACGTGCTGGGTATATCCGTGGGGCGAGGGAGTTCCGCAGGCGGAGGTGCCCGCCGGCATCTCTTTGGCTCTCGCTTCCGAGCTCCTGGATCAGCAGGAAGGTTATGCCGACCTTGCCGACATGTACGAAGGCATCGCCAAGATGGACCAGATCCTGCCTGCAGCTCGCGAGAAGGTCAACGCCGAACTCTGCGACCGTTTTGCCGCCCTGTGCCAGGACCACAAGTTCCTGTATATCTTGGGGTCCGGTCCCGTGTTTAGCCAGGCCTATGGCTTCGCTATCTGCTCGCTTATGGAGATGCAGTGGCAGAGCTGCGCCTATATCCACTCCGGCGAGTACTTCCACGGCCCCTTCGAGGTGACCGAGCCCGGAGTCTTCTACTTCCTGCAGATGTCTTCTAGTGAGTGCCGAGCCATGGATGAGCGCGCCCTCGCATTCCTCGAGACCCATACCGACACTCTTATGGTGCTCGACGCCATGGAGTACGGCATGGACCAAGTACCGGCGAGCGTTCGCGCGTTCCTTGATCCAATCCTGTTCTACGCGATGAACTGTGAGCTGCGCTCCGCTCGCGGCAAGGTGTTCGACCATCACCCGGACGTGCGTCGTTACATGGGCATCGAGAAGTACTAGCGATTTTAAAACGGGGCGCGAGGCGCGTTGAGACGTGCGAATCCCTCGCGCCCCGTCTGCTCGCCGTAACCACGGCGGTTTACCTGAATGGAGATAACCATGGCAGCCTAT
>JAGZWV010000181.1 GCA_018378775.1 Collinsella sp.
AGCCCGTTTATTGGAGGCCTTGACCAGCTGCTGTGCCTGCTGGTGCTCAACCAGGTGCTGCAGGCGGCCGAGGGCGATGCTGCGGACGGTGCCGTCTACCCTCAAATCATCAACATCGCCTTCCAGATGGCATTTGCCATGATCACGGCTGCTATCGTCACGGGCAGCCTGGCCGGCCGCGTTAAGTTTGGTGCCATGATGGCCTTCCTGGGCATTTGGCTGCTCGTGGTCTATGCGCCGCTTGCCCACATGGTTTGGGGCGGCGAGGGCTCCTTTATCGGCGATATCATCGGCGCGCTCGACTTTGCCGGCGGCGACGCAGTGCACATTTCGTCCGGTCTTACGGGCCTGATTCTCTGCTTAATGCTCGGCCGTCGTCGCGGCTTTGGCATGGTGAGCTACCGTCCGCATAACGTGCCGTTTGTGGCGCTGGGCGCCGGCCTGCTTTGGTTTGGCTGGTTTGGCTTTAACGGCGGCAGCGAGTTTAAGGCCGACGCCGTGGCGGCGCTCGCCATCCTCAACACCGTGACGGCCAGCGCGGCGGGCATGGTCTCGTGGCTTGCCGTCGAGCGCGTGTACACCGGTCGCCCCACGCTGGTGGGTGCCAGCACCGGTCTGGTTGCGGGCCTTGTGGTGGTCACGCCGGGCGCGGGCTTTGTCGAGCCGTGGGCAGCGCTGGTTATGGGCCTGGTCGTATCGCCTGTCTGCTACCTGGCCATCAGCCATCTTAAGACCAGGTTTGGCTACGACGATGCGCTCGACGCGTTCGGTTGTCACGGTATCGGCGGCATCTTGGGCGGCGTGCTCACGGGCCTGTTCTGCGTGCCAGAGCTTTCGTGGACCGGTAAGGGTGGCCTGTTCTACACGGGCGACGTGTCGCTGCTCGTCTCGCAGATTTTGGGCATTGTGGTGACGGTCGTTATTGTGCTGGTGCTCGACTTGGTGATCGCGGCGGTAGTCAAGGCACTGTTCCATGGCAGCCTGCGCGTGGACGAGGCCGACGAGGCGTTGGGCCTGGATGCGAGTCAGCACGGCGAGAGCGCGTATCCTTCTTTCTCCGGACTTGACTAACGGCTTCCCCAGGCACCGCACCTTGGGTTTCAAACCGTCGCTTGCGTACAAAAGTACGCGGCGCTCCTCTTTCAACCCAATCTGCGGCACCTGGGAAACCCGCGTCATTGAATGGCAATTCACTTATTTGATAAAGACAGGAATTCATTATGAAAAAGATTACGGCGATTGTTCGTGCCGAGAAGCTTGAGGTTCTTAAAGACGCGCTGTTTGCTGCTGATGTTCGCGGTATGACTATCAACCAGGTG
>JAGZWV010000182.1 GCA_018378775.1 Collinsella sp.
TTCCTGCTGGGCCTGCGCACCGGGGCGGGCCTGGGGGCGCTCATTCCACAAGGAACGGCGCCATCTGCCCCAGGACCTTCGGCGTGCACACCGCCGTGACCGCGATGGTCTCCCCGTACTCCACCGACTCCACCTTGGCCTGGCGATAGAGCATGTCCAGCAGCCCCCCCTTGTCATAGGGGATGCGGAGCTCCACCCGCCGGCTGCCGCTGTCCAGGCGCTCCGCGATCATCTCCAGCAGCTTGTCCACACCCTCGCCGGTCTTGGCGGAGATGGAGCAGATGTCGGCGCCGTGGGGCATGATCTCTCCGGCGGGCAGCCGGTCGGACTTGTTGAACACGTCGATCCGGGGCAGCTCTCCGGCCCCCAGCTCCCGGATCAGGTTCTCCACCACCGCCGCCTGCTGCTGCCACTCCGGGTTGGACACGTCGATGACGTGGAGCAGCAGATCCGCGTATTCCAGCTCCTCCAGCGTGGCCTTGAATGCCTCCACCAGCTGGTGGGGCAGCTTGCGGATGAACCCCACCGTGTCGGAGATCACCACGTCCAGCGTGTCGCTGACCGTGAGAAGGCGGCTGGTGGTGTCCAGCGTGTCGAACAGCCGGTTGTTGGCGGGGATGCCCGCTCCGGTCAGGTGGTTCAGCAGCGTGGACTTGCCCGCGTTGGTGTAGCCCACGATGGCCACCACCGGGATCTCGTTCTTCTGCCGCCGCTGGCGCTGGGTGGCCCGCACCCGGCGGACCTCCTCCAGGTCCTCCCGGAGCTTGTCGATCTTCCGGCGGATGTGGCGGCGGTCCGTCTCCAGCTGGGTTTCGCCGGGGCCCTTGGAGCCGATGGGCCCCTTGCCGCTGGTGCCCGCCTGCCGCTCCAGATGGGTCCACATGCCGGTGAGCCGGGGCAGCAGATACTGGTACTGGGCCAGCTCCACCTGGAGGCGGCCCTCCTTCGTCTTTGCCCGCTGGGCGAAGATGTCCAGAATCACCGCGGTGCGATCCACCACCTTGACTTTGGCTGCGTCCTCCAATGCACGGCGCTGTGACGGCGGCAGGTCGTCGTCCACGATAATCGTATCGGCTTCCTCACGCGCCACGATGTCGGCAATCTCCTTGGCTTTGCCGGAACCAACGTACGTGGCTGCATCCGGCTTGGAGCGATGCTGCAGCAAACCATCGCATACCACCGCACCGGCGGTTTCGGCGAGCGCCGCCAACTCCCTCAACGATTCCTCGGCCTTGGCTTGCGTGGTGACGGCGGACGACCAGACGCCGACGAGCACCACACGTTCCAGACGCACCTTGCGGTATTCGACTTCGGTG
>JAGZWV010000183.1 GCA_018378775.1 Collinsella sp.
AAGGTTGCGCCCCTTGATTTCCTCAGGAGTGGAGAAGGACTCGTAGGCGTAGCCGGCTTCGAGCAGCTTGGCGGCAACATCCTTGTAGATGGCGGTACGCTCGGACTGGCGGTACGGGCCGTGAGGGCCACCCACATCGATGCCCTCGTCCCAGTCGATACCCAGCCAACGCAGGGATTCGAGGATCTGGTTGTAGCTTTCTTCGGAGTCGCGCACGGCGTCGGTGTCTTCGATACGGAAGATCAGCGTGCCGCCGGTGGCGCGAGCTTCCGCCCAGTTGAACAGGGCGGTACGAATCATGCCGACATGCGGGGTTCCGGTCGGCGACGGGCAGAAGCGAACACGAACGTTCTTGGGCAGTTCGGGTTTGGTGTTTTCAGCATCAGTCATAATCCCCTATTGTGCCGCGCGCGCCGGACGCGGAGGGCAGCGCTCCTCGCTCTTTTGCTTCGTTATTGACATTTCGGGCCAACACCATCCCAAAACGGCCATTTTCCAACGAAATCTCTTTTGCCTGTCTTTGGTAGTGCCCGATATCTTGATGCCTGTCTTCACACCTGTTTTGACACCTACTTTGGCGCCATCCACACGCCCGCACGCAAGGCTTCGACACCATTTGGCGCAATTGTTGAGTTTTTTACCCAAACGATGGAAGAATAGGAGTCGACGCAATCGTCTTATGAAAGGGGAATCAATGACCGATCCCAACAACGTGCCGTTGCCGCAGATGCCCGCGCCCAACGGTACCCCGGCCCAGCAGAATCCCAGCACGCCGCAATACGGCGCACCTGCTCCGGCCCCCGCACAGCCGGCCTACGGCCAGCCCGCATACGGGCAGCCCGCTCCCGATTCTTCCGCACCCGGCGCAGCGCCCGGTGCAACTCCCGCCTATGGTCAGCCCGCCGCCGACCCGTACGCGGCGAATGCGGCTCCGCAATTCCCCGCTCCCGGCGCGGCTCCTACCTACGGCCAGCCCGGACCGGACGCCAACGCTTACGGTCAGGTGCCACCCGCATACAACCAGTACGCCGCTCCCACTGCCACAGCAGCCGTGCCGTTGAACAAGCCGTATTACGACTGCCCCTTCCCCGAGGCATTCCTCCGTTTCTGGAAGAAGTATGTGGTCTTCAAGGGACGTGCCTCCCGCAGCGAGTTCTGGTGGTGGACGTTGGCCTCTGTCGGCATCAGCGTCCTGCTGAGTCTCCTCAGCGAGGCCACGGACGGCAAGCTCGGGTTCCTTTCCAGCATTTGGACTCTGGCCGTCCTGATTCCCGGTCTGGCACTCGCCGTTCGCCGTCTGCATGACAC
>JAGZWV010000184.1 GCA_018378775.1 Collinsella sp.
CAGCGTCGACTTGCCCGAACCGGTACCGCCAACAAGCAGTGCAAACGCACCTTGGGAAACACGCCAATCAAGCCCCTCGAGCACCGGTGCCTCGGCCCCGGGATAGGCAAAACTAAGGCCTCGCACCTCAATCGCCGGCGCGGCCGAGCCATATACCACACCCGCCGCCGAGCTCCTATCCAACCGAGCCATCAGCCAAACCTCTTCTCATCAATCGCGTGCGACGCGCAAGGCAGCATCATCCAGGCAGCGTACACGACATAGCCCAGCCACGGCGCCGGCACCGATAGTTGCGGGTAAAACGAATACTGCATCGTCGCAGTCCACGCCACTGCCGTCGTGGCCATGCCAAACAGCGCAAGTCCAACCAGCGCGGCAACATCGCCGCGCCCCAGCCGATACCGCGCATACGTCGTTCGACGCGTCGCGGCGCCCCACCCACGGGAGCGCATGGCGTCCGCGCGCTCCAGCGAATCTTCCATGCCCCAGCCCATCAACACGCTCGACGCCCGCAGGCGCGATCGCACGGGATCGGTGGGCGCGCGGCCCGGCACATCAATCGCATCCTGCACCGCCAGCACCGTACGACCGCGGCGTAAAAACTGCGGGATAAGCCTCATGCACATCGAGATCATGAGCGCAATCACCGGTGCGGCATTGCCCAGCAGCGCGAGCACCTTGTCGTATTCGAGCATCGACGCCGCGGCCTCAAACCACAGCACGCTCGCCACAAACAGCCCGCCCATGCACAGGCCGTATACCATGCTTTCCAGATACACCGCGCGCATGCCAATACGGAACAGCTCCGTCGAGCCCGAGGCGCTAAACAGCGGATTGACCAGCGCGATAATCAAAATCACCGGCAGCTGCCAGCGGAGTGCGCCCAGCGTGCGGGCAGCCCCGCGCGTCGCAAATCCATACGCCAGCCCGCCCGCAAGTGACAGCGCAATCAGCACCGGCTGCATCGAGAACATGGTGAGCCCCAGCGTCAGCACCATGTAGAGGGCCGGCACAGCCGGATGCGACATCGAGAATGCCGCGACGGGCTCGCCGCCAAACTCCTCTTGTATGTTGTCCACGGGCACCCCCGTCCCCTCGCTCAAACGACAGCTCCGCAGCACCGCCAACGCCGCACGCAAGCAGCGCAAACGCCACGCCGGCGGCACCGACATCGGCCGCCATGAGCCAATCGCTACGCGCTCAACATATGCCTGCGGTATCATATTGCGCCGTGTATCGTTTCCAAACACACGTCTCTATAACGTAACAGGAGATCACATGGACGCAACCGCAATTATCCTCG
>JAGZWV010000185.1 GCA_018378775.1 Collinsella sp.
TGCAAATGAGCCTTGTATGTGTTATGATGAACACAAGTCATATCAAGGCTCTTTCCAACAAGGAAAGGAGCAGACACCATGAAAGAAAAAAGACGGGATAACAAAGGACGTATCCTGCATACTGGAGAGAGCCAACGAACAGACGGAAAATACTTATATAAATATGTGGACGCATTTGGAAACACAAAATATGTGTATGCTTGGAGATTGACACCCACAGACCCGACACCAAAGGGAAAACGGGAAAAACCCTCACTTCGAGAACTGGAACAGCAGATAAGACGGGATATTGAGGACGGTATCGACAGCACAGGCAAGAAAATGACGCTTTGCCAACTCTATGCCAAACAGAACGCACAGAGGGCAAATGTGAAGAAAAGCACACAAAAACAACGGGAACAACTCATGCGGTTATTGAAAGAGGACAAGCTGGGTGCTAGGAGCATTGATACAATCAAACCCTCTGACGCTAAAGAATGGGCGTTACGCATGAAAGACAAAGGCTTTTCCTACAATACCATTAACAACCATAAACGCTCGTTAAAAGCGTCATTCTATATCGCCATACAAGACGATTGTGTAAGGAAAAATCCCTTTGATTTCAAGTTAAGTGAAGTCATAGAAAATGATACCAAAGAGAAAGTCGCATTGACAGAGGAACAGGAACAAGCCTTACTCTCATTCATCAAGACGGACAATGTGTATCACAAATATTATGATGATATGCTGATATTATTAAAAACAGGACTTCGTATCTCGGAACTGTGCGGACTGACAGTAGCCGACATTGATTTCAAGAATGAAGTTGTGATTATCGACCACCAGTTATTAAAGAGCAAGGAACAAGGCTATTACATTGAAACGCCTAAAACAAAAAGCGGAATAAGGCAAGTGCCATTAAGCAAAGAAACGATACAGGCATTTCAACGGGTTATGAAGAAACGCCCAAAGGCAGAACCATTTGTGATAGACGGACGGGGCAATTTCCTATTTGTCAATCATAAGGGCAAGCCAAAAGTTGCGATTGATTACAACGCCTTATTTGTCCGTATGGTAAAGAAATACAACAAGCACCACAAAGACAATCCCTTGCCACATATCACACCGCATACGCTACGCCATACGTTCTGCACAAGGCTGGCAAGCAAGAACATGAACCCAAAAGATTTACAGTATATCATGGGGCATTCAAACATTAGTATCACAATGAATTGGTACGCTCATGCGTCCATAGATACCGCAAAATCAGAGGTTCAGCGTCTAATTGCATAGAAGTATTTACCACGATTTTAACCACG
>JAGZWV010000186.1 GCA_018378775.1 Collinsella sp.
TCGTTTAAGAACGTCCCCGATGACTAGTCGGCGTAGGTGAAGGTCGTGACGTCGAACATGCCCTCGGGGCGGATGCGGAGCGTCGGGATGACCGGCAGGGGCAGGAAGATAATGCCCATGATGGGGTCGAGCGGCGGCTCAATACCCATGGCGCGCGCCTTGACCATAAAGTCGTCGTGCTGCGCGGCAACGTCCTCGGCCGTACCCTCGCTCATAAGGCCACCGAGCGCCAGCGGAATGCGCGCCACGACCTCGCCGTTGCGCACCAGCACGTGGCCGCCCTGGCCCACGGCCTCAACGGCAGCCATCATATCCGCCGCATTGTCGCCCACCACGCACACGTTGTGCGAGTCGTGGCCGATCGTCGAGGCGATGGCACCGCCCGTGATGGTAAAGCCGCGCACCCAGCCGCGACCGATGTGCTTGCCAACAAGACCCAGGCCCGCAGGACCATCACCGTCGGCGCCCTCGGCTTGCAGCGACACGCCGCGGCCGTGACGTTCGATCAGCATAATGCGGCGCAGGCCCTCGGCGTTCTCGGGGCGAGCCATACCCGTGATGGCCTTGCCCGGCACCACGTCGATCACGGCCTCGCCCGGCTTAAAGGCATAGTCAAACACGTCGAGCGATAGCTTCGGCAGTTTAACGGAAGCACGCAGTTCATCGGCAAGGGCCGCAACCTCGGCCATCTCGGGTGCGATCTCGCCCACAAAGGTGCCGTCCTGCGCCACCAGAGTACCGGCGGCATATACGCGATGCGGAGCCGTGGCAAACGTCAGGTCATTGAGTACCAGCAGGTCGGCACGCTTGCCCGGGGCAATCGCACCGCGCAGCTCGTGCGGGTCGCGGCAGCCGTGATCCAGGCCAAACGCCTCGGCCGTGGAGAGGGACGCCATGGAGATAGCGACCACGGGGTCGATACCGGCCTCAATCGCCACGCGGCAGGCATTGTCGATCATGCCGGTCGCAAGCGCATCGGAAGGGGCACGGTCGTCAGTCGCAAAGCAGCAGCGACGGGCGCGAGCGGGATTCTCCAGCAGCATCGGCGACAGGTTGGCCAAGTCATGGCTGCACGTACCCTCGCGGAGCATCACGTACATGCCACGAGACAGCTTGTCGAGTGCCTCCTCGGGAATCGTCGACTCGTGGTCGGCGATAATGCCCGCTGCGGCATAGGCGTTGAGGTCCTTACCGGCAACGAGCGGCGCGTGGCCGTCAACCTGCTTGGACGGCGTCTGGTTGGCAGCATCGATGCGAGCACAGGTCTCGGGGTCGGCC
>JAGZWV010000187.1 GCA_018378775.1 Collinsella sp.
GAACGCCGCGCCCGTCGTGATGCGCAGCGTATTGAAAACGGCATGAAACGTGCCGTGATGCTCTTTGAACGTGCGGAATACTGGGAAGAACGTGCGCGGTCGGCACTGCTTCACGCGAAGTATAAAGAACGTCCGGACGTTCGCTGGCGTCGTATCAAAAAAATCGAAGCTGATTTGCGCAAGGCTGAAAAGACCATCGCACAGTCGCAGAAATATCTGACGATGTGGCGGGCTGAATCGCTGGATCTGAATATGGCAAAACTCATCAGCAGTCATGACCATATCAGCGCCTGTTTCCCGCTGGATACGTATCCGCGCCCGGCAGAAAAAAGCCAGTATGAAGGAAGTAGATCGTTATGGTCGGCCCTGGATGATGACATCATCACCACGGAGCAGGCCCGCGAAATTGCGATCCGCTGTCATGAACGGCAGATTCAGCATCAGCAACGCTGGGTTAACCACTATCAGAACCGCCTGATCTATGAGCGTGCCATGCTGGACGAAAGCGGCGGCGTGGTTACCCGGACACAGGATTTTGAGCCGGGCGGACAGGTTTTCAGCCGGGGCGAGTGGCTGACCATCATCCGCGTGAACAAAAGCAACGGGGCGGTGAGTTCAGTCACAACGCCGAATTACAGTTTTCTCGGGTACAGCGGCACGATGAAAGTGACGCCCGATCGCATCACGGACTACAAAGCACCATCGGCAGAAGAGGCTGCCGTCGCCAGCCAGGCCGCGAAGCGTCCGCCGGTAGTCAACTATCCGGGGGAAGGTTTCCGGGAAATGACAAAGGCGCAGTGGGCCGCCCTGCCCCGGGACTGTAAGGCCGTGCGCAGTGTGGCAGAGACAGAAGACCACGGGGCATACCGCTACCGCCGCACAATGGACAATAATTTCCGCCTGGTGAATGTGTATATCACCGACATGAAAATCACGGAAATCCCGAAGAAATAAGGTATATCCCCCCGGGAAATCCCCGGGGGATGACGGAGATAATGATATGCACAGTCAGTTAAAAGAACGTATCCGGCTGATGCGCGCAAGGCTGGATAACGCCGCGCCGGTTGCTGAAATCCGGGCTGAATCTCAGCTTTTTGTGACTCCTGCCCCGGTCTGTGATCGCCTGGTGACGCTGGCGGAGATCAGCAACCGTGATCACATTCTGGAACCCTCTGCCGGCACCGGGGCCATACTGCGGGCGATTCGTCATGTCGCGCCGGGGGCCATGTGTGATGCGGTGGAGATTAACAGCGGGCTGGTCCGGTATCTGCGGGA
>JAGZWV010000188.1 GCA_018378775.1 Collinsella sp.
GGCGTAACCGCGAGCTTTGCCATGGAGGGCGACATTATCCTGGCCGAGCCCGATGCCCTGACGGCATTTGCCGGCCCGCGCGTGATCGAGCAGAACATGCACAAGCGCCTGCCCAAGGGATTCCAGCGCTCCGAGTTTTTGCTGGAGCACGGCTTTTGCGATGCTGTTGTTCCGCGTGGCGAGATTGCGCTCACAGTGGGAGAGCTGCTGGCGCTGCACGAAGGACACGCGCCCGGTCTGGGGGCACCGCACGAGATCGTGCATACGGGTCGCCGCGGCAAAAAGCTGGGACACTTGTTTAAGCGCTCGACGGCATCAAAAACCGCGCTCGAGATTGTCAAGCAGACCCGCTCGGCAGATCGCGCCACGGCGGGTGAGATGATCTCACTGGGCCTGGATGGATTTGTGGAGCTGCATGGCGACCGTTACTTTGGCGACGACGCCGCCGTGGTGGCTGGCATTGGCTGGAAAGACGGGCGACCCGTGACGGTTATCGCCGTCGAGCGCGGTACCACGACCAAAGAGCGCATGCGTCGCAACTTTGGCATGGCGCATCCCGAGGGCTACCGCAAAGCGCGTCGCCTGATGCGCCAGGCCGAAAAGTTCGGTCGACCGGTTCTGTGCCTGGTCGATACTTCGGGCGCGTTTTGCGGCATCGGTGCCGAGGAGCGCGGCCAGGGCGAGGCGATTGCCCAGAATCTCATGGAGATGAGCGGCCTTAAGACGCCGATTGTCTCGGTGGTGACAGGCGAGGGCGGCTCTGGTGGCGCGCTGGCGCTATCCGTGGCCGACCGCATCCTGATGCTCTCGAGCTCGGCCTATTCGGTCGTGAGTCCCGAGGCCTGCGCATCGATCCTATGGAAGGATACGGAGCGTGCGGATGAGGCCGCCGAGGCGCTTAAGCTTACGGCCCCCGATCTGCTGGCGCTCGGCATCATCGACGGTATTGTCGACGATAGGGGCTTGTCGCATGAGGAGATCGCCGATGCCGTCATGTCCTCGGCATTTGATGCCTTCGATACGCTTGGGCGGCTCGACGACGAGACCCTCACAAACCTCCGCTACGAAAAGTACCGCGCAATCGGTCAGTATCGCACGATGTGACAAAGGGACAGTCCGCATGTCACATTGGGAAAGGCGTTCCATGTCACAAGTTTCTAACACCTCGTTTACAACGACGGTTTCATCAAACGCCATGGCCGTGGTGGACTATCTGTCCAAAAGCATGATGTCGGCGCTGCCGTTTATTGTCTGCGCGGCGTTGTTCCGCA
>JAGZWV010000189.1 GCA_018378775.1 Collinsella sp.
CGATGCCTGCTACATCGCTCAGGAGCATGGCATTAAGATGGAGCACCTGGACTACGTGCAGATCCACCCCACGGGACTGTTCTCGCCGCAGCCGGGCCGCACCTTCCTGATCAGCGAGAGCTGCCGCGGCGAGGGCGCGATTCTGCTCAACGCTGCCGGCGAGCGCTTTACCGACGAGCTGCAGCCGCGCGACGTAGTCGCCGCCGCTATTCGCGAGCAGATGAAGCAGGACGGCACCGAGCACGAGTGGCTGAGCTTTGCCCCCGTCGAGCGCGACGTGGTGACCGGGCATTTCGCCAACATCCGCGCGCGCTGCCTTGAGGACGGTCGCGACATCCTGGATGAGCCCATTCCCGTTACGCCCACGCAGCACTACTTTATGGGCGGCGTGTGGGTCGACAAGGACGGCCGCACCTCGATGCCCGAGCTCTACGCCGCCGGCGAGACGGCCTGCAACGGCGTTCACGGCAAGAATCGCCTGGCTTCCAACAGCCTGCTCGAGGCGCTGGTCTGGGGTCGTCGCGCCGCGTGGTATATGCGTACCGGCGAGTCGCTGGCCGTGGAGCAGGCGGGCGAGCCCGCGCTCGATGGCCGTCATCGCGCCCTGAGCGCCGACACCCTGGCAATCGATGATTTGGCCCGTGCCGCCAGCACGCAGGCCGTGGAGGAGTAGACCATGAATCCCATTACCATGAAACTCGTCGTCGATGATCTGATTCTGCAGGCTCTGCGCGAGGACATTACGTTTGAGGACGTGAGCACGGCGAGCGTGTGCCCCACGGCGCGTCCCGCTACCGTTGAGCTTATCGCCAAGGCCGATGGCATCATCGCCGGCTTGGATGTGTTCGCCCGCACCTTTGAGCTGCTGGATTCGCAGAGCTCGGTGCTGCTCGACGTTGCCGATGGCGACGAGGTGCACGCCGGCGACCATGTGGGCCAGGTGCGTGGCGATGCGCGCGTGCTGCTTTCGGGCGAGCGCGTGGCGCTCAACTACCTGCAGCGCATGAGCGGTATCGCTACCTATACGCACCAGATGGCTGCGGCGCTCGAGGGCACCAAGACCGTGCTCGTCGACACGCGCAAGACCACGCCGGGCATGCGCGTGTTTGAGAAGGCGGCGGTCGAGATCGGCGGCGGTAGCAACCACCGCTACAACCTGTCGACGGCCGTCATGCTCAAGGACAACCACATCGATGCCGCCGGTGGCGTGACGCGCGCGATCGAGATGGCGCGCGCCCATGCATCGTTTACCACGACGGTCGAG
>JAGZWV010000190.1 GCA_018378775.1 Collinsella sp.
TTTGATATCTGCTCCACCGAGGGTACGGCGCGCGTGCTGCGCGGCGGCAACGTGACGTGCGAAGTCGTGGAGAAGATCAGCGGCCCGCACGACGGCGAGTGCCCCAACATCGGCGACCTCATCGCCGATGGCAAGATCGCGGTAATCATCAACACGCCGTACGGTCCGGGCTCGCGTGGCGATGGCTACCTGCTACGTACCGAGGCCGTGCGTCGCGGCGTGACCTGCGTGACGGCGATGTCTGCCGCCAACACCTACGTGAGCGCCATCGAGGCGGTGCGCGAGGACCAGCAGGGTCACGGCAGCGCCAACGACATGGGCATGGACGTCATCGCCCTGCAGGACCTGCCGCAGTACACGGTGTAAGACTCATCCCGTCGCCCGGGGCGGGATCGGACGCTTTCTCTCGGAAACTGGGCTTCGCGAAGTTTTCCGAGAGAAAGGTCCGCCTCCCGCCCCGGTCTGCGGTGACTCGGCTGCACCGTGTGCTGCCGAAGGGGCTTTGCGCGATGACTAGGGCTGAATAAAAAGTGAGCGTGGGCTCTGTCGTTCATTCGAACGACAGAGCCCACGTTTTGTATGGGGTCTCTTGGCGAATTTTCATTCGCCAAGAGACTTTTTGCTATGGGGGAGACATGTCCCTGGACAGTTAGTTCAGATACGTATTTTTTTAAAGGCTGACGAAGGTCGATTTGGGGTCAAATGAGCCGTTTTTGGCCTTCTGGGCCGACAGAGGCGCTCGCTCAAGGGCGAGAATAGCCCATTATTGGGTCCAAAGTGGCTCCAAACCAATCCATTAATGCCAATTGGCACGGCCAAATAATACGTATCTGAACTAACTGTCCACCACCGGTAGCGCGCAGAGATGTGGTGTAAGAGGCGGGGCATGCCCCGCCTCTTCTCTTTCTTGAAAGGGAGGGGACACCGCCTAGAATTCGTCGTTGGAGTAACGGGCCGCAACGAGCGCAGCGACGGCAGGGAGAACAGCCGCAACGGCTACCGCCCCAGGTCGCTCAAGACCGCCGTGGGCGACGTGGAGCTCGAGATACCCAAGCTCAGGCACGGCACCTACTACCCCGAGGGCATGCTCGCGCGATGGTCGCGCGTCGACACCTCGGTGGCCTCCATCGTGCAGGAGATGTACGTGTGCGGCGTGTCCACCCGCAAGGTCGAGCGCGTGGCGTCCAGGCTGGGCATATCCTCGCTGTCGAGCTCGGAGGTCTCGAGCCTCTGCTCCGACCTCGACGCCGAGGTGGCGGAGTTCCGCCGCCGCGACCTGTCGGGCACGCCGTGCTGCTACCTGTGGCTCGACGCCACCTACATGAGCTGCAGGGTCGGCTCGTCGGTCGTCTCGCAGGGCGTCGTGACCGCGATCGGGCTGGGCGCCGACGGGCGCAAGCACTTCCTGGGCTGCGACGTGGTCGACACCGAGAGCGAGGACTCCTGGGCGGCATTCCTCGGCGGGCTGCGCGAGCGCGGGCTGGCCGGCGTTCGCCTCGTGGTCTCCGACAGCCACGCCGGGCTCGTGGCCGCCGTCTCGCGCCTGTTCCAGGGCTGCGCCTGGCAGCGCTGCGTGACGCACCTGCGGTGTCCGCCAGGGCCGGCGAGGTCTTCGAGCGGGCCGAGGACTCCGCGCTGGCGTTCACGGCCTTCCCCAGGGCGCACTGGGCCAAGCTCCGCACCAACAACGTCCAGGAGCGCGCCAACCGCGAGATCAAGCGCCGCTACAGGGTCGTGCAGTCCTTCCCCTCGAGGGAGTCGATGCTGCGCCTGACGTGCGCGAGCCTCATGGAGACCGAGGGGCAGTGGTCCCAGCAGCGCGTGTTCTCCGAGGCCTCGGCCGCCGGGGGCTTCGCCGAGCCCGCGGGCAGGCCGGCCCCGACGGAGGGGAGGCGCCGCGCGCTCGGGCGGCGCGCCAGGGAGAT
>JAGZWV010000191.1 GCA_018378775.1 Collinsella sp.
TCCTGT
Source organism: Collinsella sp. (assembly GCA_018378775.1). Classification (GTDB taxonomy): domain Bacteria; phylum Actinomycetota; class Coriobacteriia; order Coriobacteriales; family Coriobacteriaceae; genus Collinsella. The sequence goes on from JAGZWV010000191.1 coordinate 7, forward strand.
AACAACCGATGCCTTGAGGCGTTCCCACAAAAAGGGATCCAGCGCCTCCAGCTGACGATAACTTTGACCAAGTAGCGCCCATTCCATCCGTGTTAGCGGCTCACTTTTTATAAGTTTAGCCATCAGATTAAAATAGTACATACTAAGCGACGGATCATGTTGATATGGCCCCACTCGATTTGTCAGCCGAAAAAGATCATAAACCTCTATAGGATCGATCTGCATAGGTGTTGCTGTTGCCATCCAGAGGCTTTTCGCTTTCTGCCGCAGACCATTTTGCATAGCTTGATAGAGCTGTCCATACTTTGGCGCACTATCCGCACCATCTCTTGGATTTTGTCGTCTGGCATAGTGAGCCTCATCCACAAGAATAATATCAGACTGTTTAGCAGAACGAAGCATATTAGAACGCTCTTTTCTGCTTACCAATCCTGATGAGACAATATTCAGTGCTGGACTATATAAATCTCCGTCCAACATTTCATATTCTTCTGGATAAATGCGCGTATGCTGAATTTTTCCGCTGCCACCAGGTTTCGGTTTGCTCTTATAAAAAGGCAACATTGCTTTCTGCGCCAGCTCACGGTGCCACTGATCTGTTAAGCTCGCAGGTGCAACAACTGTTACCCGCTTTGCTCTGCCTGACAAAACCAAACTGCGAATCGCCAAAGCAGCTTCGATTGTTTTGCCCAAGCCTACCTCATCACACATCATGTAGGAATATGGCCAACTTTCCACCAGTCTGCGGCTGACGATTTCCTGATGCGGCCACGGCTCGATGCCCTTGACGTCTTCCACCCAGCCGAAGAACCGTTCGTAGATGTCGTCAGCCGTAAGATTCCGTTCGCGTCCGTCGCCGTCCCATTCGGGGGCCAGCCGCCCCAGGGATCCGTATTCCTTCTCGTCAGTCATAATGCTCAGTCTACCTAGTGGCCTATTCCGACGGCACGAGCCGCCCTCCGTCGCTATGCGACGCCTCCCGCCAGCGGGCGGAGCCATGCGAAGAGCTGTGCCATGCGCTTGGCTCCGCCAATGGGAGGATCGCTCACGCCAACCGGCGGCGCACCTTGTCGGGGTCCACCTCGGGTTCGAGGGGAGGCCAGGTCATGTTCATGTTCTTCAAGGTGGTGCGCAGCAGTTCGGAGACCACGGCTCGCGAATACCAGCGGTTATCGGCCGGAACGAGGTACCACGGTGCGGCGGCCGTGCTGGTTTTCTCGAACACTTCCTGCCAAGCGAACATGTACTCAT
>JAGZWV010000047.1 GCA_018378775.1 Collinsella sp.
GCAGCTCAAAGTGCTCTTGCACAAAGGGAATGCCGCCAAAGAAGTAGCCCAGCAGCGTAAAGACCGTCGACCAGGTAATGCCGCCCAGCACGTTAAAGACGACAAAGTTGCGCCAGTGCATGCCGCCCATGCCAGCGATAAAGGGCACAAAGGTGCGGATAAACGGGAAGAAGCGACCCAGGAAGATGGCCAGGTGACCCCACTTGTCCAAGAAGTCCTCGGACTTTTTGATGCGCTCGGGCGTCATGGCCTTGACCTTGCCCGAAGCGATGATCTTGCGGCCAAAGAAGTGACCGATCATAAAGTTGCACTGATCGCCCAAAATGGCAGCGGCCCATGCGGTGGCCAGAAGCGCCACGATGTTAAAGCCGCCGTTGTGGGCAAAGAAACCCGAGGCGAACAGCAGCGAATCACCGGGAAGGAACGGGAAGAACACCACGCCCGTCTCGATAAAGATGATCAGGAACACGCAGCCGTAGGCCATAAGCGGGCCGGCGGCGATCCAGCTGGCGATCGCGGTGCGCGGGTCCTTAAGCAGCTCGGCAATAAAATTGATGAAACCCATGAAGTAAAACCTCTCAGTTGTGGGCGCGGATACGTCCAAGTTGACCAGTATACGGTTGCGGTGCCCCCTCGTGCGCAACCCCACAAAAGCATGACTCCATTACCAGCAAGTTTGCATAACTGACACTTGTAGCGCAAAGCCGCCAAGATTGTCCTTTTTAATCCCTAGCGAATCGCTATACTTTATTGAATCGCATTGCCATGGCGCTAAGGGAGGGCGGCCGGTGAGCTTTATCAATACCATTCGCGAGGACATCAAGACCATCCAGGCGCAGGACCCCGCCGCGCAAAACGGTCTGGTCATCTTTCTTTCCTATCCTGGCCTGCACGCCAAGTGGAACCACGTGCCCGAGCACTGGCTGTGGGAGCACGGTCATCGCTCGCTCGCCCGCGTGCTCTCGCAAATCACCCGCCACATCACCGGCGTCGAGATTCACCCTGCCGCGCAGATTGGCAAGCACTTCTTTATCGACCACGCCATGGGCGTCGTCATCGGCGAGACCACCATTGTGGGCGACAACTGTGTGCTCTACCAGGGCGTCACGCTCGGCGGCACCGGCAACGAGACCGGCAAGCGTCACCCCACCCTGGGCAACAATGTCACGGTGGGCACGGGCGCCAAGGTGCTCGGCAACATCCGCATCGGCAACAACGTCAAGATCGGCGGCAACTCGGTCGTCGTTAAGGACGTCCCCGACAACTGCACCGTCGTGGGCGTGCCGGGACGCATCATCAAGCGCAACGGCTGCCGTGTGTTCGAGGAGAGTTTCGACGCCAAGCAGCATCGCGAGTACATGCCCGATGACGCCGCCGAGCAGTCCGCCCTCAACCGCCAGGGCATCACCGAGAATGCCCGCCGCGTCAAGGAACTCGAGCGAGAGGTGGCCGAGCTCAAGGCCCTCGTCGCCAAGCTCGTGGACGAACGCTAGGAACGCAAGCGGCACAAAACGACATCGGCATCAACGCAAAGGCGCGCCAGGGAATTCATCCCCGGCGCGCCTTATTTGTGATGTGGCAAAGAGACTGTCCCTTTGTCACATTATGCGAACTGGCTCAGATAGAGGTCGGCGTAGGCACCCTCGGCAGCCAGCAGCTCCTTATGCGTGCCCTGCTCGATAATGTTGCCGTGATCCATGACCAAGATCAGGTCGGCGTCCACGATCGTCGACAGGCGGTGCGCGATCACAAAGCTCGTGCGCCCGCGCATGAGCGCGTCCATGGCACGACCGATGGCAAGCTCGGTACGCGTATCCACGCTTGAGGTCGCCTCGTCCAGGATGAGAATCGCCGGGTTATTGAGCAGCACGCGTGCGATGGTCAGCAGCTGACGCTGGCCCTGGCTGATGCTTTCGGCATCGTTGGCCACGCGCGTGTCATAGCCCTGCGGCATGGTGCGCACAAAGAAGTCGACCTGCGCGGCGCGCGCAGCCGCCACGATCTCCTCACGCGTCGCCTCGGGACAGCCGTAGGCGATGTTTTCGGCAATCGTGCCATCGAACAGCCAGGCGTCCTGCAGCACCATGCCAAACTGCTGCCGTAGCTCGCCGCGGTCCATGCGGCTCGTATCCACGCCGTCGAGCGTAATACGCCCGCCGTCAATCTCGTAGAAGCGCATGAGCAGGTTGATGAGCGTCGTCTTGCCCGCGCCCGTGGTTCCCACCACGGCAATCTTCTGGCCCGGCTCGGCGGTAAACGACACGTCGTGCATAAGCGGCTTGTCGGGCGAATAACCAAAGCGCACGTGCTCAAAGGAGACGCGACCCTCAACGCGACCCGGCAGCTTGGCGGCCTCGTCCGGCAGCGGATCGGCCTCCATCTCGGGCTCATCGAGCAGGTCGAACACGCGCTCCGCACTCGCCAACGCGCTCTGCAGCGAGTTGAAGGTAAACGACAGCTGCGTCATGGGTTCGGACGCCTCGTAGATAAACTGGAAGAACGCCTGGAACACGCCGACGGTCATGTGACCGGCAACCAGCATGCTGCAGCCCACCAGCGCGATCACGATCTGCGCCAAACGGCCGATAAAGCGCACCGCAGGGCCGACGGCATTGATCATAAAGTCGGCCTTGGCACTCACGCGTGCCAGCTCGCCCGAGGCCTGGTGCACCTCGGCAGAACTTTGGCGTTCGCGGTTAAACGCGCGGATCACCAGACGGCCCGAATAGCCTTCCTCGACCGCACTCGTAATCTTGGACACCCACTCCTGGCGCTCGCCCGTCACATCGTGTGTGCGGCGCGAGACGACCTTCGTCACCAGCAGCGACAGTGCCGTAAAGAACAGAAAGACGAGCGTAAGCTGCACGCTGAACACGAACATCACGCTCACAGCACCAACAACCGTGCCGATCGACACGAGCAGCTGCAGCAATCCGCGCTGCATGCTCTCGGACATCTTGTCCAGGTCGTTGGTCGCGCGGCTGACGACCTCGCCGGGACGATGCGCGTCAAAATAGGCGAGCGGCAGACGGTTGAGCTTTTGCGCGATGCGGTTGCGCAGGCGCAGATTGAGACGCTCAGCGACGCTCGACATCAAAAAGCTCTGGAGCGCATAGAACGAGGCAGCGGCAGTCCAGATCATAAAGTAGACGAAAATGGTCTTGCCGCAGTTCTCCCAGGTGATGCTGAAAGTGGTGTCGTTGGCAAACGCCACCTGAATGTGGCCCCACAGCTCATCGATCACGCGGGCGCTATATGCCGGCGCGGCGGTGTTAAAGATGACATAGAACACAATGCTCGCGAACACGATATAGAAGCGCCAATGGTCGCCGGCAGCCTCACTCCACAGGCGGCGCACCGTCGCCCAGGTATCCCGAGGCGTCTCGTCCTCGTCTTCGTCGTCCACGTCGCGCATACGCTCTGCCTCGGCGCGGGCGCGCTCGTCCTCGGCACGTTCGTTTTCCTCGTAGAGCGCTTGGCGGCGAGCCTCGCGCTCCGCCGCCTTGGCGGCTTCGTCCAGGTCGGGCGCGACGCCCGTCTCCTCGACTGTCTCTACAACCGCAGCGCCATCGACGATGCCCTGCTTCTTGAGCTCCTCGGTCATGCTACTCACCTCCCTTCATCTGCGATTCCGCGATTGCGCGGTACACCTCGCAGGTTTCCATGAGCTCGTCGTGCGTGCCTAGGCCCACGATCTCGCCGTCTTTGAGCACCACGATCTGATCGGCATGCAAAATAGTCGAGATGCGCTGGGCGATGATGAGCACCGCGGCATCGCACGTCTCGTCCTGCAGCGCATGGCGCAGTGCCGCATCGGTCTTAAAGTCCAGGGCCGAAAAACTGTCGTCGAAGATATATAGATCGGCATGCTTCATGAGTGCGCGGGCAATCGCCAGGCGCTGGCGCTGACCACCCGAGAAGTTCGTGCCGCCCTGGGCCACCGGCGTATCGAGCCCCTGGGGCTGGTCGAGCACAAAGGTGCTCTGGGCAACCTCCAGCGCATGGAGCATGTCAGCCTCAGTCGCGTCTTCGTTGCCAAAGCGCAGGTTGCTCGCCACCGTACCCGAGAACAGCCATGCCTTCTGCGGCACATAGGCGATACGCCCGCGGATGTCGTCTTGCGAAAGGTCGCGCAGATCGATGCCATTCAGGCGAATGGCGCCCTTCGTGGCATCGTGGAAGCGAAGCAAGAGCTTGGCCACCGTCGACTTGCCCGAACCCGTCGAGCCTACAATCGCCGTGGTCTGGCTACGGCGACAGGCAAAGCTCAGGTCGCACAGGGTATCCTCGTCGGCATCGTCAAAACGGAACGACATGTGGTCGAACACGGCCACCGCGTCGGCACCGTCAACAGACTCCGCCGCGCACGTGTCCAGCGTGCGCTTGCCGTCCACGATGCTCGGCTCAATCTCCAACACCTGCTGCGCACGGTTCAGGCATGCGGCGGCGCGTGGGAGCGTCAGAATCACCATCTGCGCCGTCATCACAAAGAACAGGATCAGGATCGCGTACTCCAGCACGGCCGAGATGCTACCGATTTGCATGGCGTGGACGCCCACGCGGTTGCCGCCCACCCACAGCACCGCCACCTCGGCGATATTCATCAAAAAGAAGCTGGAGCTGTCGAGACCCACAAACAGGTGGTTGACCTTGATGGCATTGGCCGCGTAATCGCTAAACACCTCGTCCAGGCGCTGCTCCTCGTGGCGCTCCTTGTTAAATGCGCGGATGACGCGCACGCCCACGATGTTCTCGCGCAGCACCACGTTCATGCGGTCGATAAAGCTCTGCAGGCGCATAAAGATCGGCGCGGCGTTGGCAACGGTAAAGACCGCCGCCACCAGCACGATCGCAACCACCACGCCCAGCAGCGTACCCATGGCGGGATCGATGAACCAAGCAAAAATGATGCCTGCCACGGCCAAGAACGGCACCGGCAGCACCAGCTGAATCGTCTGAAGGACAGCTTGCTGAATCACGTTGATGTCGTTGAGCGAGCGCGTGATCATCGAACCCGTGCCAAAGCGCTCAAAGTCGCTGGCGGACAGCTCGAGCGACTTGTCGTACACGGCATTGCGGATATCGCAGGCCACGTTGGCGGCCAGGCGCGCCGAAAGATAGCAGCCCAGCACCGTGCCGCCGCTGGCCATGCCGGTCGCGATAAGCATGTACAGGCCGTTGCGTAATATATAGTCGACATCACCCGTGGTAATACCGGTGTTGACCATGTTCGCCAGCATCGTGGGAACCAACAGCGTACCGACGTTATCTATCAGCACCGCAAACAGCGTCACCGCAATCAGACCGCGGTACGGCCTCATAAACCTCATTAAGAGTCGCATGCGTCCCCCTCGCCCTTATCGTCAGTCTCGTTCTCGGCGGCCACTTGCCGTTTAAATGCCTCGCACTCTTCGTTAAGAACATGGGAGAACTTACCGACCAAGCGCATGATCTCGCACTGTTCCCACGGCTCGAGCGCCTCGAATGCCTGTTGCTCGGCTTTTTGCGCCGGCAACGCGTAGCGCTTGGCAAACCGCACGCCTTCTTCGGTCAGTCGTACAACCTTGTTTTTACGACTGCCCTCGGCAAACTCCAACGTCGCAAGCCCTCGCGCCCTAAGCGTTTTAATCGCCGAATTGATGGTCTGTTTGCTGTAGAACCATTCACTCGTCAGCCGACTCACGGCAACGCTTCCGCCCGCTGCACTCGTGTCGACGAGCATCCAGTAGGCGCAGTCCGAAAGGCCGCAGGCGCGCGAGAACTCCGAATAGATATGGTCGAGTCCATTGAGCAACCGATCGAAGTCGACCAGCGTAACCGCACTATTCATCTATCCCACCATTCAATTGTCCGATTTTTGACCAATTATGTGTCTCTAGATTAGTCCGAGTTTTGACTATCGTCAACAGGCTCTCCGCAAATGCGTGCATTTTTATGGCCTATCGGCAGAAAAAGACCGCCGGCGCGGGGGCGGCGCCAGCGGTCACGTGAAAATCGGGTTTTATTGCCTGTTAAGCGGCGACGGCCTCATAGACCGTAGCGCCCGAGAAGCTGTCATGCAGGCTCTTGCCGGCAATCCACGGCAGCTCGACGACCTCGCAGACCGTGTTGACCAACTCAGAACAGTCAGTAAAGTGGCCCTTGTCGTTGAGGGCCTCGCAATCCTGAACACGCCAATAGCCATCGGTGTGCGTGATGTAGTACTCGTGATCGTTGATCGACACGAAAGCGCGCGTCTTGGAACGCAGCAGCTTCAGAAATCCTTCGAAATCGGTCTCGACGACATCTCCAGCCTGGAACATGATGTTACCTCCTGGCCCGGCGCCACCACGGCGCATTGATAAACGTTGGTACTCCTTTAGTAAAACCCTTATCAGAGGTTATGCGTTCGTCATTTAGGCAAGTGGTAAAAAACCGCAGGGTAGACGGGATAAAACGTTTAACCATCCCATTTGTTTGTCACATTCTGAAGGTACTTTTATGCAAACCTACTTTCCCAATTGGAATCTATCCTTTTGGCCGGGCAATTGACCGTCTATCGTTTGAGCCCGACGGGTATGAACGGGGCATCTGCAACGCCACCGCAAGGAGACACCATGGAGACTATCGAAGCACTCATTCACCGCCGCAGCTGCCGCAACTACAGCGATCGTCCCGTCGAGGCCGAAAAGCTTGCACGTATTATCGAAGCCGGCCAATATGCACCGAGCGGCATGGGCCGCCAGCCGGTGACGTTTGTCGCCGTCACCGACCCCGCGACCGTCGAGCGTCTCTCGCAGCTCAACGCGCAAGTCATGGGCAGCAACAGCGACCCCTTCTATGGCGCCAAGACCGTTGTGGTGGTGCTGGTTGACCGCAGCGTGCCCACACATCTGGAAGACGGCTCGCTCGCCATGGGCAACCTGCTCAACGCTGCCTATGCGCTGGGCGTTGATTCGTGCTGGATTCATCGCGCCCACGAGGTTTTCGATTCGCCCGAGGGCCTGGAGCTACTGGCCAGTTGGGGTCTACCCGCCGACGGCAGCCTGCGCGGTGTCGGTCACTGCATTCTGGGCTATGCCGAGGACACGCTGCCCGAGCCCAAACCCCGCCGCGACAACGTGGTCTACGTAAGGTAATTAGTTCCGCCATTCTACCGAACGGCGGGCTCGTTGACGCTGCGCGGGCCGCATTCACGCCAATCTGACGTTCAATTTCGAGGGCGCGACCAGAAGGTCAGCGCCCTCTCATTTCACGTCACCTTGGCGCAAATGCGGCTCGCTCGCTTTTGGCGACTGACATCGAATGAGCCACTGTCTTGGGCAGCTAAAAAAGCCCCGTCCCAAATTAGCTGCCCCACTCGCAACTTATCCCGCCGATGGAGTTATTGCCGTTTCGCTCGTCTGATTCGCATCGACGTCGTCGCCTTGCTTGTCTTCGTCCTTTTGCACATCGGCGATGGTGGAGGCCGCCGCAACGATACCGCGCTGGGGCGCGACGCTCGTCTGGGCCTGAGCGCCCTCGACAACTTCTGTACCTACATGCGCGAGCTCGGGCGATTTAAACATTGCGTCCAAGTTGGCGCCACCGCCGGCATATCCGAGCGCAGCGAGCGCGATGACGATCACTGCAACGGCGGCCACGATCGGCACGTAGCGATGCCAGCCGGCGGGATTGAGCCCGCTGCGGCGAGCCGCCCCGCGGCTGATGTAGCCGAGCGTTCCGTCGTGCTTGAGCTTTGAGCCCACCACGCGTTTGCGGCCCCACAGCGAGGACTCTGCCTGCATTGCCAAGCGGGCGCTTGCCGAAGGATAGCCGTATTTAGTGCGCTTGAACGAGCCATCAAACCCCGAGGCGTGTTTGCCCCACGTCACCGATGTTGTGCGTCGGTTGACCGGCGCGGCACTCCGCCTTCTGCGGCTCGGTTTTGAAGTCTCAGCCATATGCCCTCGCACGCCGTAACCAAATCGAAACAATAACGCTTTGGACTGTAGCACACGCGTCGCGTGCGGTCACGGGCGCCTCGCTCAACGGTCATCGTCCTTCAGCAAGCGCCACAGCGTTGTACGGCTTATGCCCAGCACCTCCGCCGCACGGGTTCGGTTGCCGTGGAGATGGTCTACAACCAGATGCGCGATATCTCGCTCGGTATCGGCCAGCGGTCGCAGGATATACAGGTCACTTTCAAGCGTCGGGGCGCCAAAGGTTGCGGTCTTAATCACGTCCTCTTGGGCGAACACTTCCTCCGCCACAGCGCGGTCCACCGTGCCCGTCCCTACCAATATATACAGTCGTTCCGAGACCTCGCGGAGCTGCAGATAGTTGCGCGGCCAGCGGTAAGCATCGAGCGTCTTCGTCGCCGCGGCAGACAGCGTGGGCGCTGCCGTCCCAAATGCATCAGCGAGATATTCCAAATAGCGCGCGACCTTCGTCGACGCGGCTCCCTGCTCGGCGATTGCCGGCGCGACGCTCACCGCACAGGCGAAGCGCTCGGTCACAAAGGCGGCTTGATCACTTTCGCCGCCGCCCGGCATGTCATTCGCCGTCAGCACCACATGGCAGCGCGTCGCCAACGCGGTGTCGGTCATCGTGGAGACCAGCTCGCGGAGGCGCTGGGGGCCAACCGCATTCCAGCCCTCAATGCAAAGGGTCAGCCCCGTTTGGAACAGCGGCGATTCGGAGCTTTTGAGCACATGGCGCCAACCGCGATCGGTGAGTTCATCGAGCGCGACGGAAACAAAGGGCTGATCGACAAAAGGGCCATCCAGATAGAGGCGCTTGGCAATCTCGACCTGACCCGCTCCCAGCTCGCCCTCGAGCATAAGGGGCACGCCGCGCGCATAGCTCTCGGTAACCGGTACAGCCACCGAGGCCGCCCCCTCAACGATGCCGTACGCGCTCGATTCATAGCGGACCTCAACTTCGTCGGCGTTGAGCCACTCGATGCCCGCATGCGCCGCGGCACCGCGCACCTCGCGGACCACAACGACCCAAAGCCTCCCGCCCTCTTTGTCGGTGGGGCGAACGGTCAGGCTCAGGCGCGTACCCTCACGCCCCATAACCAGACGCGCGCCGTCTCCTATACGGTCGAGACGCTCAGCGACAAAAGCCGCCACATCCCGCTCAAGCGCCGCGTCATTCATGGTCGAGATCGCGACGTCCCCACGCGCATCGATTGCCAATGCCGAGGCCCCGGCAGCAGCTAGGGCATCGGTCAAGATGTTCAGCTTAGCATTGCTATCCATGATTTGCCCCTGTCCGCGGCGACGTGCAACCGCCGACGGTCGCACGACCGAGTGTTTCAAAATTGAACGATATTGCTCACCAAACACTATAGGGCAGAAAGCGCCGTCCTGCGAGTATAGGTGTTGCCCCGCATCGCCATCCTGGCGGGGCGATAAGAGCTCTTCGGGACTTATAAACCTGCGGACAAGCCATACCCGCAAGAGCTCCTATCGCTCCACCGAAGGCTTGCGCTCACCGGCAGCCAGCACGCGAATAAGCTACTTCTCTACCAGATTCCCAGCACGTGCTGCATTCCCAAACTCATGCACGCAATGCCAATCCAGCAGCAAAAGCCCAACGCGATGGGCTTGCCGCCCTTTTTGACCAGCTCGACGATATCGGTATTAAAACCAATAGCCGCCATGGCCATCACAATAAAGAACTTCGACAGCTCCTTGATGGGCGCCGTGATGGACGCGGGAAGCTGAAGCACCGTGGTGATCACGCTCGCCAGCACAAAGAACAGCACAAACATGGGAAACGCACGTTTAAGCGAGAACGTGCTTTTGGCGTCACCGCCGGCCTTGCGTGCCAGATGCATCTGCCAGCATGCGAGGACCAGCGTGATGGGAATAATGGCCAGCGTCCTGGTGAGCTTGACCACTGTGGCGCTCTCGAGCACATTGGCGCCGGGATGCATGCTGTCCCAGGCGCTCGCCGCAGCCGTTACCGACGAGGTGTCGTTGATGGCGGTGCCGGCAAACAGGCCAAAGCCCTCGTTGGTCAGCCCGAGCATGCCGCCGAGCGTCGGAAACACGAGCGCCGCGATAACGTTAAACAGGAAGATGACCGAAATGGCCTGGGCAATCTCGCGATCGTCGGCATCGATGACGGGCGCGGTCGCAGCGATGGCCGAACCGCCGCAAATCGACGAACCCACACCCACAAGCGTCGCGATCTTACCCGATACGTTCATGACGCGGCAGAGCACAAAGGCGATGACAAGCGAGGTCGAGATCGTCGCCACGATAATCGGCAGCGACTGGGCGCCCTTGGACAGAATCTGGGAGAGGTTCATGCCAAAGCCAAGCAGGATAACCGCGTACTGCAAGACTTTTTTGGACGTATAGGTGACGCCGGCGGCGAGCTGTTCGCGACGCTTCCTGGGAAAGACGAGCGCCAGGACCATGCCAAAGAGGATGGCAAATACCGGACCGCCGACCACCTCAATTTGTTTGCCGAGCAACGTCGCGGGAATGGCAATGATCAGGCAGAACAAGACGCCTTTCCAGCGCTCGCGAACGATATTTGCCAGTTGCATATGGGATTCCTTCTTTCTATTTCACGTTTGCGACGGCTTATGATACGGCAACATTGAGCACAGCCTTGCGCAAACACAGACTAAGATGCCGCAATAGTTCTCAGGCAACAGCCGAATTGCCCACCGCGGAGAGCTGATTCGCGGCATAATTAACAACTGACATATGAGTTTGATAGAACAGTTGCGAGGCGCTATGGAAGAATCGATGCACGTCGGCGAGCAGGAAACGAGCCTACAGGACCAGTCCTACCACACCATTCGACGCAAAATCGTCTACCTGGACTACAAGCCGGGCGAAAAGCTGGGCGTCAAGCAACTTTGCGACGACCTAGATATGGGGCGCACCCCTGTGCGCGAGGCTTTGGTTCGTTTGGCGCAGGAAGGCCTGGTGCGCACCGTGCCCCAGAGCGGTACCTACGTCTCGCCCATCAACCTCACCCTTGCCGAGAGTGCCTGTTACATCCGCGAGCATCTGGAAAAGCAGGTGATTGTGGAGTGCTGTGCGCGCGCCACGTCGGCCGGCATCGAGCAGCTCGACCGCGCCATCGTGCTGCAGGAAAAGGCCATGGCCGAAGAGGATCGCATCGGCTTCTTTTTGAGCGACAACCTCATGCATCACATGATTTTTAGCATCGCATGTCGCAGCACCGTGTGGTCGTGGCTCGAAGAGACCAATGCCGACCTGGAGCGCTTCCGCTGGCTGCGCGCCGCCACGCAGGTTCTCGACAATCAGGACATCGTGAACGAGCACAAGCAGATTCGCCGCGCTATCGCCGGTCGCGACCCCATCGAAGCGAGCTTTTTGGTCAGCAAGCACCTGCATATGATGTTCCGCAACCAGACCGAGGTTCTGGACCAGTTCCCCGAGTACTTCGAGACCAGCAAGCTCCGCTAACCTGCCAAATAGGGACAGGTTCATTTTGGCAGGTTTTATCTGGGCAAATCAGAACCACCCTTAAAAAGGGTGGTTTGCTCTTAGGGTATAACCCACGGGCCCCGGGCTCGCGTCTAAAGGCGCGGGCCCGGACTTCGTCCAGGC
>JAGZWV010000048.1 GCA_018378775.1 Collinsella sp.
CGGCGACCAGAGCGACAACTTGTCATTCAAAGGGGGTGGCATGACCAAAAGGTCTATGCCGCCCCCTTTTCATGCCAATTTGTTCGCTCTGGCCGCCGCTCGCTGCTGCCATGACATCGGTGGCCCCCCAATGCACTAAATCCGCTGGGGCGGGCCTGACGGTGGCGCACGGAGTCGTGGTGTGATTTGCGTCGGTGTCCGCGCGGCTCGGTATACTGGTACGGCTCAAACTATGGCGCCGCCCGCAGGCGCGCCGTCCGTCAGATGAGGAGTCGCCCATGACCCAGCCCCTGCCCTGGGAAAAGAACGCCGCGGTACCCGTACCGCCCGCGCCGGAACCCGTGCCGCTCGATGCATACACCGCCCCCGCTGCGCCGGAGCCCGAGCTCGTTCCGCTCGACATCTACGACGCTCCCGCGCCGGCGCCCAAGCCCGCCAAACCGCTCGTCGACATCGACAGCCTTAATCCCGCCCAGCGCGAGGCGGTCCTGTCCACCGAGGGCCCGTTGCTGGTGCTCGCCGGCGCCGGCTCGGGCAAGACCCGCGTCTTGACCTTCCGCATCGCACATATGCTCGGCGACCTGGGTGTTAAGCCTTGGCAGGTTCTTGCCATTACGTTTACCAACAAGGCCGCGGCAGAGATGCGCGAGCGTCTGGCGGCACTCATTCCCAGCGGCACCCGTGGCATGTGGGTGTGCACCTTCCATGCTATGTGCGTGCGCATGCTGCGCGAGGACGCCGACCTGTTGGGCTACACCGGCCAGTTCACCATCTACGATGACGATGACTCAAAGCGCATGGTGCGCGACATTATGCAGGCGCTCGGCATCGAGCAAAAGCAGTTCCCCATCAACATGATCCGCAGCAAGATTAGCTCGGCCAAAAACGCCATGATCGGCCCCGAGGACATGCTCAAGAGCGCCGATAGCCCCAACGACAAAAAGGCCGCGCAGGTCTACCTAGAGCTGGAGCGCCGCCTGCGCGCCGCCAATGCGATGGACTTTGACGACCTGCTCGTGCGCGCGCTCGAGCTGCTGCGCACCCGTCCCGAGGTGCTCGATAAGTACCAAGAGCGCTTCCGCTACATTAGCGTCGACGAGTATCAGGACACCAACCACGTCCAGTACGAAATCGCCAACCTGCTGGCCGCTAAGTACCAAAACCTCATGGTCGTGGGCGACGATGACCAGTCCATTTACAGCTGGCGTGGCGCCGACATCACCAACATCCTGGACTTTGAGAAGGACTTTAAAAACTGCAAGACCGTCAAGCTGGAGCAGAACTATCGCTCTACGGGTCACATCCTGAGCGCCGCCAACGCCGTGGTGCGCCACAACTCGCAGCGCAAGGACAAGCGCCTGTTTACGGCCGAGGGCGATGGCGAGAAGATCCAGGCCTTCCAGGCGAGCGACGAACGCGACGAGGGTCGCTGGATTGCCGGCGAGATCGAGAAACTGCATGCCAAAGGCACGAGCTACGACGACATCGCCGTGTTCTATCGCACCAACGCCCAGTCGCGTATCCTCGAAGATATGTTCCTGCGCGCGGGCGTGCCCTACAAGATCGTGGGCGGCACGCGATTCTTCGACCGTGCCGAGATCCGCGACGTCATGGCCTACCTTAAGATGATCGTGAACCCGGCCGACGAGATGAGCGTCAAGCGCGTCATCAACACACCGCGCCGCGGCATCGGTTCCACCTCGATCCAAAAGATCGAGCAGCTGGCGCGCGACAACCGCTGCTCGTTCTTCCAGGCTTGCGAGATCGCGTGTGCCGAAACCGGCATGTTTAGCGCCAAGGTGCGCAACGGCCTGTCGAGCTTTGTGTCGCTGGTGCGCGAGGGTCGCCGCATGGACGGCGAGCTCAAGGACGTCGTCGAGATGATTGTCGATAAGACGGGCCTACTGCAGGCTTTCCGCGCCGAGGGCACCATGGAGTCCGAGAGCCGCGCCGAGAACATCCAGGAATTCCTGGGCGTCGCTGCCGAATTTGAGGAGACGCACGAGGACATCGAGGGTACGCTCGAGAGCTTGGAAGAGCTGCGCGCAGCCGGTGTTGCCGACGTGCCTGCCGGCGCCGAGCCCGAGCCCGTCGTGGTGAGCGCGCCTGCGCCCGAACCGGGGCCATCTGCCCCGGCATCCTCGTTTGAGGCACTCGTCGGCGCGCGCGATGCCGCGGGCTCCAATCCGCTCGATAGTCTGGCTGCTCCGGCGCTGTCTCCGCAGGATGCCCTGGCTGCTGCCATCGCGGGCAACGCGTATGCCGCGCCGACGGAGATGCCGGCGGGTGCCGTGCATGCCGACGAGATTGAGCGCACCTACGGTCCGCTCACCTGTAAGGCGCTGCCGGCACTCATGGAGTGGCTGGCCCTGCGCTCCGACTTGGATTCCCTGGCCGGCGAGACGCATGCCATCACCATGATGACCATCCACTCCGCCAAGGGCCTGGAGTTCCCGGCGGTGTTCGTGGCCGGCATGGAGGAGGGCATCTTCCCGCACGTGCACGACTTTGGCGGCAGCGATGACCCGGGTAAGCTTGAGGAGGAGCGTCGCCTGGCCTACGTCGCCATCACGCGCGCCCGCAAGCGCCTGTTCCTGACCTATGCGGCCACGCGTCGCACCTACGGCTCGACCTCTGCCAACCCGCGCTCGCGCTTCCTCAATGAGATTCCGTTTGAGGATATCGAGTTTAGCGGTATCGGTTCTGCCGGTTTTGAAGGCACGGGCTGGGAGAAGCGCGGCGACCGTCACGGCACCTTTGGCTCGGGCATGGGTTCGGATATGTATGGCGGCAAGGTGTTTGGCTCGCATACGCGCTCGACCGGCGGTTCCGGTTCGCGCGGTGGATCGAGCTTTGACGATTTCTTTGGCGGCAGCAGCTACGGGACCGAGCGCCATCGTGGGGTCTCGCCCGACGCCGGCCGTGTTGCCTCGACCTTTGGCTCGGGCGCGCCGCGAGCCAAAAAGCCGTCGTCCAAGGTGTCCCCGACGGTGGAGCGCAAGGTCGATCGCGCCAGCGCATCGCAGGACTTTGCCGCGGGCGATACCGTGAGCCATAAGACCTTTGGCACGGGTACCGTGATCTCGGTCGCCGGAGACATGATCGAGGTCCAGTTCGAAAAGACCGGCCAGACCAAAAAGCTCATGAAGGGATTCGCTCCGATCGTCAAGCTGTCATAATCCCGGCGGACCTGGGCGGGCGTATGGGGCAACATCGCCTGCTCGGGCAGTCCTGCTCGCACGGAGAGCACATTAAGTGCTCTCCGGCTCGTGCGGAACTCGCGATCGATGTTGCCCCATACGCCCGCCCAGGTCCTTAGATAACGTTGCTTGCGAACGTCGCTTTGCCCGTTCGCTTTTTGGTCTGGAGGGCCGGGTGGGCTGAATACTTAGACATGGCAAGGGGCTCCCCCGTTAAAGAACGGGGGAGCCCCTTGTTGCGTTTTGAATGGTGCGCTTGGCTTTGATGATTGATGATTTTATACGATTCAGTATAATTTCAGATAGACGCTAAAATGTAACCGAAATGAAAACGGTGATTGTACATGCTGATAAACTGCCTCCCAAAAAGACTCTTCTCTTTAGAGCTCGCTATCGACCCGGAGCCAGTTGAGATGCAGATTCCTCGCATGTATCTTGAGCGGTATTCGCTTCGCTTGGCACGGCTCGGCATGTCTAAACAGGGCCGTTTTATTGTTGCGGAACCAAAGGAACCGCCCAGTGTCATTTCGGCGCGAAATCTCGTCAGTGCGGTGCGCAAGTTAGATGTTCACCCGGTGGTAATTTGCTGGGATGCTATGGATTTAGGTTTTATGCGCGCGCTTTCTTCGGAGGGAATCGCATATATCCGAGATGAGCGAAATGCGTTCCTGCCGTTTATCGGAGCCGTTATTTCCGATGAGGTACTGGGTGCTTCTCCCGCTGCTCCGCTTTCGCCCCAATCTCAACGAATCGTCCTAAATCTCATTGCGGGACGATGGGTTGACTGCTCCGCCGGCGACCTAGCGCGTCTGTGTGGCAAAAGCGCGGCAAGCGTCAGCGGCTATCTTTCGGAAATCGCCGCTATAGCTCCTGGGTTGATTATGCGGGACGGCAAAAAGCGTATATTGTGCGACGCCGGGCTGTCGACCGAGACGTTGCTAGATGGGTTTGAGGACTATCTTCGCACGCCAGTTTTAGAGCGAATCCGGCTCAAGAAGGTTATCGAGAGAACAGAGCTACGTGCCGTTGATGCGCTGCTTTCCGGTGTGTCTGCCCTTAGCTATATGTCCGACCTTGCCCATGAAGACTCTGCTCCAACCATTGCTCTCGAAAAATATCAGCTAGAGGCCTTGAAAGAGCATATGGGCGACAGATGGCTGGAGGCTCAGTGGTACGAACCGGCGGCAGTTGTGATTGAGGTCTGGTCGTATCCCGTGGACGCGCCGTCCGATATTAGTTTTGACGCGACGGGTTTGCAGTGTGTCGACCCGTTTTCCTTATACGTTGCTTGCGCAAAAGCAGATTACAAAGAAGATCGTCTGCTCGACGCGGTCGAACAGCTCAGGAGGACGATATGTCAAAAGTGAGGGGAATAGAGCGATTTGCCGATGCCATGAGCGGCTGTAAAGGCGGTTACGTCCTTATTGGTGGAGGGGCCTGCAGCGTTCTATTTGACAATGAGGGCGATTCGTTTAGAGCTACTGAAGACTTGGATATCGTCGTAATTGTTGATGGGGAAGGCGTTGAATTCGCCACTGCATTGTGGGCATTTATCAAAGCTGTCGGATATGAGACTGGGAAGGTCGGCGATGGAAAGTGCACTTACTATCGGTTCTGTTTGCCCGAAGGATCAAGGCAAGTCCTAGACTATCCCGGCCAAATTGAGCTATTCGCCCGACATCCTGATTTTGTGCTCGAAGATGAAACGAGCGAAGTGGCACCTCTTTCCTTTGACGGGGCCGTATCAAGTCTTTCGGCAATTATTCTCGACGATGGCTACTACGAATTTATTCGCGACAACGCAACGAACGTAGAGGGCATTACGTTGCTCGATGCGCTCCATATCATTCCCCTCAAGATGCGTGCACACATTGATATCAATAGGAGCTATGAAGAAGGGCGCCATTGCAACGATAAAGATCGACGAAAGCATCGCTCGGATATTGTTCGACTTGCGGGTTTGTTGCCGCCTTCGGCTCGCTTGGAGCTAATAGAGCAAATGAGGGCTGACGCCGGAGACTTCTTTGCGGACTTTTCTTCTTATGTAAATCGGCAGACCGATCGTAAAGAGAGAGCGCGTCTTCAGGACACATTATCGTTTCTCGAAAAGGTCTACCTATAGGCACCTTGATTCGTTATGTATGGTGAGGGGCTCTCCCGTTTGATGAGCGGGGGAGCCCCTTGTTGCTTTTTGATTGTCGTAACTAGCCAGAGGCTCGCCGGGACGGGACGCGGGGTTTGGTCGATCGCGAGTTCCGCACGAGCCGGAGAGCACTTAATGTGCTCTCCGTGCGAGCAGGACTGTCCGAGCAGGCGACCAAACCCCGCGCCCCGTCCCGGCGAGCGCTTGGGGACCGGTGGCCTACAGGTGGCTGATGATCAGTTCCATCTTGCCTTCGAGGTCGATGGAGCTGACGGTGCTCGGGGCCAGCAGGTGGCTTCCCTTGTGGACGGGGTCGCCGCAGACGGTGCCTTCGCCGTCGATGACCGACAGACACATGAAGGGCCAGCGCTGGTCGAGGGTTTTGCTGCCGTCGACGCGCACACGATCGACGGTGTAGCAGGAGTTAGACTCGAGCTCGGTCACGCCGTTCACCTCGGGCGCGGTCACCGTGCCGTCGGTCGGAGCCTGGGCATCAAAGTCGATGCAGTCGAGGCTCTGCTCAATGTGCAGTGGGCGCAGCTTGCCGTCGGTGCCGGGACGGTCGTAGTCGTACAGGCGATACGTCACGTCGCTCGACTGCTGCGTCTCCAAAATGAGCGTGCCGGTCTTGATGGCGTGCACGGTACCGGAATCAATCTGGAAAAAGTCGCCCTTGTGGATCGGCAGTACGTTGAGCATGTCGTCCCAGCGGCCGTCCTCGATCATCTGCGCGGCCTCGGCGCGGTCGTGCGCGCGCTGGCCGACAATGATCGTGGCACCGGGCTCGCAGTCCAGCACATACCAGCACTCGGTTTTGCCCAGGCTGCCGTTCTCGTGCTTGGCGGCGTACTCGTCGTTGGGATGAATCTGGATCGAAAGGTCGTCCTTGGCGTCCAGAATCTTAATGAGCAGTGGGAACTCCTTGCCCTCGCAGTTGCCAAAGAGCTCGCGGTGCTCGGCCCACAGCCACGACAGCGTGTGGCCTGCATACGGGCCTTCCGCAATCTGGCAGTCGCCGTTGGGGTGGGCCGAGATGGCCCAGCACTCACCGATGGGTCCATCGGGAATGTCGTAGCCAAATACGGTTTCGAGCTGGCGACCGCCCCAGATCTTCTCGTGGAAGATCGGCGTCAGCTTAATCAAATCGGACATGTTCATACCCCCATTGTGTTGCGCGGGCGCTGCACAAAACAGCTCAAAGCGAGCGCCCGGATGACTACAAAAACCTATGCCAACGTTACGTTGTGCAACTCAAAGCGGTCGCCAACGTTGCGCGAGACCGAATACTCAAAGGCGGCGCCGCTGTCCAAAAAGCCAATCTGGGTGAGCTCGAGCAGGGGAGAGCCAGGCTTGGTGTCCAAGCGCTCGGCTTCTTCCTCGGTTGCTGCCACGGCGCGAATGGTACGGTGGAAGCTCGAAATCTTCAGCCCACATTGCTCGCGGATGAAGTGGTAGACCGATCCGTACAGGTCCTTCTTTTTAAGGCCTGGAATCAGCTCGAGGGGCATGTAGGTGTACTCGATAACGATGGGCTTCTCATCGGCCTGACGCACGCGCACGATGTGATAGGCAAAGTCATCCTCGGCAATTCCCAGCTGGGCTGCGATGTCCGCTGGTGGATTAACAACCGAGAAATCGTAGACCACGGAGGTCACCTTCTCCCCGCGGTGCTCATACGAAAAGCCCTGGGCACGGTCGTTTTTGCCCTGGAAAAACGCCTGACCGGGAAGTCCCGCCGTGTCCTTAACGTAGGTACCCGATCCGCGTCGGCTGGTAATAAGACCTTCCTCGGTGATTTGCTCGATAGCTCGTTTGACGGTGATTTTGGAAACGCTATAGAGCTCGCAGAACTCAACGACGGTGGGAAGCTTGTCGCCCGGTTTAAGAGTGCCATCCTCGATGCTTCGACGAATATCTGCAGCTATCGCCTCGTATTTGGGAATCATTGAACCTCCTTTCCGACATATATCAATACGCAAGTAAGTATAACCCTTAACAAGGCACCCATATAACCTTTATCTAAGAATCTCGAGAAAGAAAAAAGAAAAAGACGCTTTACTTTTAGAATTAGAGCGCTATAGTTTAAGCAACGAACGGAATCTTTCCGCAGAACAGGATCGACCGTTTGGGGACGGTTTTGTTTTGGCGGGTTGGATATCGGTATGACCAGTGCGCGCCCGCGCCGGATAACCTGCCAAAGCAAACCCGTCTCCAACCGGAAGCTCTAGAACACGAAAGCGAGGACTTTGATGGCACAGTATCAGCTGCCCAACGACTTCTTCTTTGGCGCTGCTATGTCCGGCCCGCAGACTGAGGGTCAGTGGAACCAGGGCGGCAAGCTCGAGAACCTGTGGGATACCTGGTCCATCCAGGATCTGGGCTCGTTCTACAACTGCGTTGGCTCTTACGCCGGCAATGACTTTATGGCCAAGTACCAGGAAGACCTTCGCATTTTGAAGGACTTGGGCCTGGATACCTATCGCACTTCCATCCAGTGGAGCCGTCTGCTCGATGCCGACGGCAACCTCAACGAGGAAGGCGCCGCGTGGTATCACGAGTTGTTCCGCGCCTCTCGCGAAGCCGGCCTGGAGCCGTTTGTCAACTTGTACCACTTTGACATGCCCACCTACCTTTTTAACCGTGGCGGCTGGGAGAGCCGTGAGGTTGTCGAGGCTTACGCACATTACGCCGACGTCGCCTTCCACGAGTTTGGCCAGGAGATCAAGTACTGGTTCACCTTTAACGAGCCCATCGTCGAGCCCGAGCAGCGCTATCAGGAGGGCGTGTGGTTCCCGCAGCTCCACGACTTTAGCCGCGCTCGCACCGTGCAGTATCACATCTCGCTGGCACATGCGCTGGCCGTGGCCAACTACCGTCGCGCCTATGACGAGGGCGCCGTTCGCAGCGATGCCAAGATCGGCATGATCAACTGCTTTACCCCGGTCTACACCAAGGAGAACCCCAGCGAGGCGGACCTCGAGGCCGTGCGTATGACCAGCGGCATCAACAACCGCTGGTGGCTCGACCTCATTACCAAGGGCGAGCTTCCCGCCGACGTGCTCGACAGCCTGGCCGAGGGCGGCGTTAAGCTTCCGTTCCGTGCCGGCGACCAAGAGATTCTTAAGCAGGGTGTTGTCGACTGGCTCGGTTGCAACTACTACCACCCCACGCGCGTTCAGGCGCCGGCGAGCAAGATCGACCAGTACGGTCTGCCGCACTTTGCCGACGAGTACGTGTGGCCCGACGCCGTTATGAACGAGAGCCGCGGCTGGGAGATCTACCCGCAGGGCCTCTACGACTTTGGCATGGACTGCGCTAAGAACTACCCCGATCTTGAGTGGTTCGTTTCCGAGAACGGCATCGGCATCATGGACGAATACAAGAACCGAGACGCCGAAGGAACCATCCAGGATGACTACCGCGTCGACTTTGTACGCCAGCACCTGGAGTGGGTTGCCAAGGCAATTGCCGAGGGCGCCAAGTGCCGTGGATACCATTATTGGGCCGTCATCGATAACTGGTCTTGGGCGAATGCCTTTAAGAACCGTTACGGTTTTGTCGAGGTCGACCTTATGGACGGCTACAAGCGCCGCCTTAAGAAGTCGGCAGCTTGGCTCAAGCAGGTCGCCACGACTCACGTGGTTGATTAGCGAACGGGCGAACGCCCAGACCGCGCGCCGCTGCGCGCAACACATGGCACATCTGGTGGCAGAGGGCGACAGACCACCGTGCGCATAGGAAAGGCCGGATTTGAAAGTTAGGAGCAATCATGGCCAGTGACAACGGAAAGAGCTTCCTCGACAAGTTTGCCGAGGTCTCTGCGAAGGTGGGAAACCAGGTTCACCTGCGTTCCCTGCGTGACGCCTTCGCGACCATCACGCCGCTCTATATCCTTGCGGGTATCGCGGTTCTTATTAACAACGTCGTGTTCCCTCTGTTCCCGCTCGATGCGGCGGGCCTTGCCAACCTTCAGACGTGGGGTTCGGCGATTACGCTGGGCACCCTCAACGTCTCTGCCATTATCTTGGCCGGATTGATTGGCTACAGCCTCGCTAAGAACAAGCGCTTCGATAATCCGCTTGCTTGCATGGTCGTCGCTATCTCTGCCTTCGTCATCATGATGCCGCAGCAGATCACCGCCACGCTTGCCGCCACGAGCCCACTGCTCACCGACAAGATCACCTCCGCCGAGGTCACGGGCGCCCTTTCGACTGCCAACACCGGCACCAACGGTCTGTTCTCGGCTATTATCATCGCCCTGCTTTCCGTCTCGCTCTTCATCAAGATTTCTGGCGTCGAGAAGCTCAAGGTTAAGCTGGGCGAGGGCGTGCCTCCCGCGGTCTCCAACTCCTTCAACGTCATGATTCCGATGCTGCTTAACCTCGCGGTCTTCGCTCTTGCCGCAGCCCTGCTCGCCGTGTGCGCCGGCACCGATCTGTGCACCATCATCTCCACGTGCATCTCCAACCCGCTCAAGAGCATCATGAACGCTGGTCCGTGGGCTGTTATCCTCATCTACACCCTTGCTAACCTGCTGTTCTGCGTCGGTATTCACCAGTCCACCATCTCTGGCGCTACCGTCGAGCCGATCCTGACCATGCTCATCGTCGACAACATGGCTACCTTTGCCGCCGGTGGCACCATCCAGCCCGATCACTACATGAACATGCAGATCGTTAACAGCTTCGCCCTCATCGGCGGCTCGGGCTGCACCCTCATGCTCCTGCTCGACACGCTCCTGTTCTCCAAAAACAAGGCTTCCGAGACCGTTTCCAAGATGGCTATCCTGCCTGGTCTGTTCAACATCAACGAGCCGGTTATCTACGGTTACCCCATCGTGTACAACCTGCCGCTCATGATCCCGTTTGTCCTCCTTCCCGACCTGTTCATCGGCATCACCTATGGCCTTACCTGCGCAGGCATCATCAGCCCCTGCATCGCCCAGGTGCCCTGGACCATGCCTCCCGTCATCAATGCCCTGCTCGCTACGGGCTTTGACTGGCGCGCTGGCGTGTGGCAGGCTATCGAGATTGTCATTGGCATGGCCGTCTACCTGCCCTTTATGAAGATTTCCGAGAAGGCAATCGCCAAGCAGGAGGCTCTCGCCGAGTAGAACGCCTAACGTTCGTCCCTTTCACCTTTGCGGGCGCCGGTACGCGGCGCCGGTGCCCGCAGCTCTCTCCCTTGTGTAAAGATGCAGGGGGGGTGGGCACAATAGCCGCAAGGAATAAAACCAGTTGTCGTCTGCGCGCCGCGCAGTTATAAGGAGGAAACCATGAAGAAGATCATGCTCTGCTGCAATGCCGGTATGTCCACGAGCCTGCTGGTCCAGAAGATGCAGGCCGAGGTTGCAAACCGTGGTCTGGATATTGAGGTCGAGGCTCGTCCCATGAACGAGGCCCACGATCACCTGGACGAGTGCGACATGTTGCTGCTTGGTCCGCAGATCGGCTACACCAAGGGCGATTTTGAGAAGGAGGCCGCCGGTCGTTTTCCGGTCGAGGTCATCAACATGGTCGACTACGGCCGCATGAACGCTGCCGGCATCATCGACCACTGCGTCAGCGTGATGGGCTAGGTGCTCTGCATGGAGGATATGAACGAACTGCAGATGACCTGCTTTGAGATCATCAGCTACGTCGGTACCGCTAAGAGCATGTACATCAATGCCGTGCAAAAGGCCAAGGAGGGCGATTTTGACGCCGCCGAGGAGCTTATCAAGCAGGGCGACGAGGCCTATAACGGTGGCCACGATGTTCACATGGGGCTTCTGAAGAAGGAGGCCAACGGCGAACGTAACGGCGAGGCCCCGTTGATTTTGCTGCATGCCGAGGACCAGATGGCCGGCACCGAGACCATGCGCGTCATGGCGACGGAGCTCATCGAGGTTCACAAGCAGCTGCAGGCACTTCAGGCCTAGTCGGCGTTATCGCCGCGACGGACCGTGCGGTCCAACAGACAACATAGTCCCTTTGACGGGCGCCGGGAGCCTCCGCCTCCCGGCGCCTTTATTTCAAGACTTTAGTCCGCTGGCCGCGCAGCGGCCAGCTTTAAACCACCCGCTACGCGGGTGGAGACAAACGGCTTTACAAAGCCACCCCTCCGGCCGATATTGGCGATTGTTCAG
>JAGZWV010000192.1 GCA_018378775.1 Collinsella sp.
AATCGAGGATTCGGCTGAGTAGTCGAGCGGGGTCACGTTGACGAACGCGCTGATGGGCAAGCCGCGCTGCTCTTGGTCGATGATGGCCTTGTATCCCTTGATGATGCCGCGCTTCTCCAGCTTCTGCACGCGCGACTGGGCGGCGGAGACTGACAGTCCGGTCGCCTGGGCCAGTTGCGCGAGCGTGGCGCGGCCGTCGGCCTCCAGCATGGTGAGGATGCGCTGGTCGGTCTCGTCAATCGTGGTCATGATGTCTTCTCCGTTCGTTGTGCTCTGTGTTCACTGTACCTGTTGCCAGAATGCGATGGCTTTCCGATTTTGCCTGGTAATTTCAGTAGTTCTTCCTGTGTTTTCTGTTGTGTGGTGGAATGTTTACGTTTAAAGTCCTAATTGGATGTAATAATTCCTTTTGAAATAAGAGAACGACGAAATAATTCCATTGAGGAGGGATGATATGCAGAAGTTTTCCAACATGTCTCTGTCCGAAGTTGCATCTGCTGCTGCGCCTGCTACTATGCCTGCTGCCGGTCGGGTTGCTGTGCCGACCGCCGAGCCCGCGAGCCTGTCCGCCGAAGCCCTGAATATCCCGCGCTCCGGCATCCGAGACGTATTCGACCGTGTAGAGCGCGTGCCTGACGCGATTTCACTGACCGTGGGGGAGCCCAGCGCCACGGCCGCGCCGCATATCGTGGCAGCCGCTTGCGAGGCCGCACAGGCTGGCCGCACTCGGTACACCAACGTGCTTGGCATCCCCGAATACCGTAAGGCCGTGGCCGATTATTCCGCCTGTGTGAAGGGACTTACTTATGATCCCGAAACCGAGATTCAAGCCGTTGACGGTGCCACGATTGGCCTGTTTCTGGCGCTGAAAGCCGTGGTGGGCACCGGCGATGAAGTGATTATTCCCTCGCCGTTCTTCACTTCCTATGACGCCGAAGTGATGCTGTGCGGCGGCCGCCCGGTCACCGTGGCGCTGCGTCCGGAGCACGGCATGCGCGTGAACGCGGCGGACATCGAAGCGGCGATCACCCCGCGCACCCGCGCCGTAATCATCAACTCACCGGGCAATCCGACCGGCGCGGTAACCTCTGCCGCCGAACTGGCGCGTATTGCCGAAGTATGCAAGCAGCACAATATTTGGGCCATCTCCGACGAGGTTTACCATCCGTTCGTGTTTGGGGAAACGTTCGGGGAAACGCTTGGGGGAGAGGCAGCAGTGGCACCATCGATC
>JAGZWV010000049.1 GCA_018378775.1 Collinsella sp.
ATTGTCTACTTTGGCCCCATGGGCTGCCGCACGGGCTTTTACCTCGTTGTGTTTGGCGAGGTGACGAGCGAGGAGATCCTGCCGCTCGTGCGTGAGCTGTTCGAGTTTGTCGCCGACTTTGAGGGCGATGTCCCCGGTGCCGCTCCCGAGGAGTGCGGCAACTACCTGGACCAGAACCTTCCCATGGCTAACTGGCTCGCGCGCCGTTACCTCGACCGCGACCTGGCCGATATCGACGAGAAGCACCTGCACTATCAGCAGGCATAAGGGCTTTATCGCCCAAAACGCGCGCATTGGGCGCCTTCGCTTATGCGGGGGCGCCTTTTTGTTGATTGGTCGGGACGAGCGTTCAAAATCGCTCATGTTTGTTCTAGAATGTTCATACTGTCACATAAACGAACAGGAGCGAACATGCATATCTACTCTGTCAACGATCCCGAGTTCAAGTCCTATGGCAACGTTTGGGATAACGTTCCGTCCGAGCTTACGTCGCCCGTGCTCGAGGCGCTCTCTGCCACGCCCATTCCCGAGGGCAGCAAGTACGTTGCAAGTGCGCCGGAGCTCGAGGACGTCAAGGATGCCGACAAGCTTGGCTTTCTCATGTTTGGTGGCCGTCCCTTCCAGCTCGGCTGGTGCAACGGCCACAATACACGACTCAACTGCCTGGAGTATCACCGCGCGAGCGAATTCAACCTGGGCGCTCGCGACTTTATCCTGCTCGTGGCGCATCGCTGGGAGATCGAGGACGGCAAGCTCGACACCGCGTGCGTCAAGGCGTTCCGCGTGCCGGCGGGCAAGGTTGTCGAGGTTTTCAACACCACGCTCCACTACACGCCCTGCATGGTCGATGACGGCGGCTTCCAGGTGATGGTGGCGCTGCCGGCGGGCACCAACGGCCCGCGCCCCGAGGCTGCATCCGACATGCCTGCCGCCGGTGACAGCTACTGCTACTGGAAGGCCGACAAGTGGGTCCTCTGCCATGCTGACAGCCCCAAGGCAGCCGAGGGCGGCTACGTAGGTCTCATCGGCAAGAACCTCGACATCGCCGTGGACTAGAATCTTCCGTCTCGATCTGTAACATCTAGCGGGCTAAATCGTCTCTACCTGTTACAGATCGAGACAAACTGCATGGGACAGACCGAACAATCTCAATCTGTAACACCAGGCCCGGTTTTGACGGCCTAGCTGTTACAGATCGAGACAAAACGGCCCCAAACCACCACAAAGGCGCCTGTGAACTGCCTCCCATTTCTTGGACATCGGGAAATGGGAGGTTTTTCCATGAGTATAGACCTCAGGGTGAAGCACGACCTGGAGTCCAGGAGGCGGGCCGTCGAGCTCTTCGACGCCGGCGTCGGCTGCAAGCCGGCGGCCGAGGCCCTGTCCGTCCCCCGCGAGACCGTGAGAGAATGGCAGTGGGTATACCGGGCGTTCGGAAGCGAGGCGCTGCTGTCCATGGGCGGGAAACAATCCAGGTACACATTCGAGCAGAGGGTCGCCGCGGCGTCGGCCGTGGTCGACGGCGGGATGGCGAAGACCGACGCCATGGCCGAGTTCGGGATCAGGTCGAAGTCCCCGCTGGAGCGCTGGTGCAGGCTCTACCGCGAGGGCGGCGCCGAGGCGCTGCGGCCCGGCCCGAAGGGCAGGCCGAGGGGGTCGAGGTCGAAACCCCGGGCCCGCACCCGCGAGCAGGAGCTCGAGGAGCGCTGCCGCAGGCTCGAGGCTGAGGTCGCCTACCTAAAAAAATGCGCGCCCTGGTCGAGCGGGACGGGCTCTGACCAGGGCGGCGGCCGAGGCGGTGAGGGTGCTGGGGGCGGAGGGGCACTCCCTGCGCCACCTGCTGGAGTGCTCGGGGCTCAGGAGGTCGACCTACTACTACGCGCTGGCGCACCCGCGGAGGCCGACCAGGCCCGAGCTGCGCGACGCCGCGGCCGAGATATTCTCGCGCACCGCCAACGGCTGCGGGCACCGGCAGATAGCCATGTGCCTGCGCGCCGAGCTGAGCGCGGTCGTGGCCGACAAGACCGTGCTCAAGATGATGCGCGAGATGGGCATCCGGTGCGGGATACGCCGCCGGGGCTCCCGCCGCCGGTACAGCTCCTACAGGGGGCTCGTGGGGAGCACGTTCGAGAACGTCATCGCGAGGGACTTCGGCGCCGACGGGCCGTGGCAGAAGCTCGGCACCGACGTCACCGAGTTCAAGGTCGCCGGCGCCAAGGCCTACTGGGCCCCGGTGCTCGACTTCTGCACGAAGGAGATCGTGGCGAGCGACATATCGACCTCGCCGGACCTCGCCCAGCAGCACAGGATGCTCGACCGGCTCCTCGAGGTCCTGCCAGACGGGGCGGCGCCGACCATGCACTCGGACATGGGCTGGCAGTACCAGCACGAGTCCTACGCCTCCAGGCTGGAGGGGGCGGGCATCACCCAAAGCATGTCACGCAAGGGGAACTGCATCGACAACGCCGCCACCGAGCAGCTCTTCGGCCACGTGAAGGACGAGTTCTACCGCGGCAGGGAGTGGGGCAGCTTCGGGGACTTCAAGCGCGACCTGGAGGAGTACATAGCCCATTGGAACACGCGGCGCAGGCAGGTAAGATTGAAGGGCCTGACGCCGGAGGAGTTCCGGAACCAGGCCCTTGCGGCGTAGTCGCTATTTATTCAGTCCAAGTTTCGAGGCGCAGTTCACTGTCCCCATTGCGGTGGCTGCCTAGAGTTGGCTGCGCAGATAGTCAGCCATATATGGAACGGCGAAACGCACGTAACCGCGGCGCGCCTGTTCGATTACGCCGGCGTCGATGAGGCGCCGGCGATACTTTTGCGCATAGTCGGGTGTGACTGACATACGTTTCGCTACATCGGAAATGCGCGAAACGGCGTCTTCGTCATCAGTCATTGCGTCGAGAAACGCGACGTCTTGGTCCGATAGCGCGGCGAGCGTCGTTTCACAAACATCGTTTTCGAAATCGGCTTTTGACGCTTCGATAGCTCCGTCGACTTGCTCTGGCGTTACGTGTTCTCCTGTCTTGCAGCGATTGCCGATGTTATAGCCGATGAGCTGCAGCATATAGGGCGAGCCTTGGGTTGCGCGAGCGGCACGGAGGCGAAGATCGCCTGGAATATCAAGGTCGAGCTCTTCGAAAGCCCGCTGATAATAGGCATCGACATCTCCGACTGAAAGCGGTTCGAGCGTGACCTTGCGAGCGCGGTTGAGAAATGTCAGCACGCGGTCATTGAGCGTTGCACAGACGGCTCCCGGGAGACCTGCCATAACAAGCGCGACGTTGAGTCCCTCACCGACCAGCTCTTGATAGGCGGTGACGAGCTGTCTAATCTCAGGTGAATTAGCTTGGAGCTCATCGATAAGGATGAGGATGCCGTGCCCCTGCTCGGTCAGCTTGCGCGCCAGCTGCGTGAGTTTGAACTGGAAACTCTTGGTCTCCTGCACATCGCGTGTGAACTCGAGACCGGCTGAGAAGCCGAAGACGCTCAAGCTACCGCCAGAAAGTTTGGGGAGATGACGCTTGCTGACATAAGGCTCGCCTGCTTCTTGGATTTTTTCAACAATGCGCTCAAGCATATCTTCGGAGGCTACGGTGGGTGTGGCGACAACAAAACCGAGCTTGCGTGCGCGGTCGGCAAGTTCCCACAGAAGAACCGTCTTGCCGCTGCCTCGCTGGCCGAGCATGAGCATGGCTCGGTCTCGATTGCCCGGCTCCTGCTCAAGACCGGAGATGAATGTCGAAATCACGTTCCCGCGACCCACCAGATAGGACGGGCGATTTCCAAATGAGGGGGAGAAGATGGTTTCAGTCATAAGTCTCCTTTCCTTTTTTTCCTATTTTTTCCTTTCTTTCCTATTCAGTCAAATGAATTGCTGAGCGAAGGCGGTTACGTAGGCCTCGTCGGCAAAACCTCGACATCACCTGCGACTAGAATCTTCTGTCTCGATCTGTAACATCTAGCGGGCTAAATCGTCTCTACCTGTTACAGATCGAGACAAACTGCAGGGACAGACCGAACAATCTCAATCTGTAACGCCAAGCCCGGTTTTGGCGGTCTACCTGTTACAGATCGAGACAAACCGGGCCCAAGCCGCCACAAAGGTGCCTGTCCCCTTTGTGGTGGTTTGGGGCGGCGGTATCAGAAAGTGTCAGACGGGGGCGGCTGCCGGGCCGCCGTGTGCGAAAAGAAGTGTCGGCCTGCGTCGCTGTCGTTGGGCGAGGCCCTATTTGCGGGGATACTGAAACCACGACAAGCAGCGTATGAAAGGATCGATGCATGGCTTTTCGTAAAGACTTTCTGTGGGTCGGCGCGACGGCTGCCAACCAGTGCGAGGGCGCCTATAACGTGGACGGCCGCGGCCTTGCCAACGTGGACGTGTCTCCGCACGGCCCCGAGCGCTATGCGGTGGTCTCCGGCCAGCGTAAAATGCTCGACTTCGAGGACGGCTATTACTATCCCGCGCAGACCGGCATCGATTTCTATCACCACTACAAAGAGGACATTGCTCTCTTTGCCGAGATGGGCTTTAAGACCTTCCGTATGAGCCTGGCTTGGACCCGCATCTTCCCCAACGGCGACGAGACCGAGCCCAATGAGGCTGGCCTGGCCTTCTACGAGGATGTATTCCGCGAGTGTCAAAAGCACGGCATCGAGCCGCTCGTGACCATCGCGCACTTCGACTGTCCGATTCACCTCATCAAGGAGTACGGCGGCTGGCGCAACCGTAAGCTCATCGACTTCTACAAGAACCTCGCGACCACAATCTTTACCCGCTACAAGGGTCTGGTGAAGTACTGGCTTACCTTTAACGAGATCAATATGATCTTGCACCTGCCGTTTATGGGTGCCGGTCTGGTCTTTGAGGAGGGCGAGAACAAGGAGGCTGTCGAGTACCTGGCCGCCCACAACGAGCTCGTTGCCAGCGCTTGGGCAACCAAGATTGCCCACGAGATCGACCCCGAGGTCAAGATTGGCTGCATGCTCGCCGCAGGTAGCTACTACCCCTACAGCTGTCGTCCGGGCGATGTGCGCCAGGCGCAGCTCGACAATCAGGACAATTACTTCTTCGTCGACGTTCAGAGCCGTGGCTACTACCCGGCCTATGCCGTCAAGAAGCTCGAGCGTCTGGGTATCGATGTGGGCATGACGGACGAGGACCGCGAGATCCTGGCCGCCAACACCGTCGACTTCATCAGCTTTAGCTATTACAGCACCCGTTGCTCCGCCGGTGCCGATAACCCCGATGTCGAGCGCACCCAGGGCAACGCCTTCGCCGGCGCCAAGAACCCCTACCTGCAGGAGAGCCAGTGGGGCTGGGCCATCGATCCACTGGGCTTCCGCATTACGCTCAACGACCTGTACGACCGTTATCAGAAGCCGCTGTTTGTGGTTGAGAACGGCCTGGGCGCCAAGGATGTTGTCGAGGAGGATGGTTCCATCAACGACGACTACCGTATCGACTACCTGCGCCAGCATATCGCCGCGATGCGCGATGCGGTGACCGAGGACGGCGTTGACCTGCTGGGCTACACCACCTGGGGCCCGATTGACCTGGTGTCTGCCGGCACGGGCGAGATGTCCAAGCGCTACGGCTTTATCTATGTGGACCGCGATGATGCGGGCAACGGCACCCTCAAGCGCTCCAAAAAGAAGAGCTTCGACTGGTACAAGAAGGTTATCGCCACCAACGGCGAAGATTTGGCCTAGGCTTTCCCGATAACCGTAGCCTCCTAACCAAGGCGCCCGGCGAGTATGTGCTCGCCGGGCGCCTTGCCGTCTGCGGATTTTGGGACATGTGGCCCGCTTTTTGGGCCCATCTGTCGGTACACTAAAAGCACTATGGGTACCCGCGAGCGACATATTGGCAACGCGGCCGCCCGATTCGCACCCGTGGCGGATCCCAGAGGCGGCAGGCTCTTCGCCATGCCGCGATTCCTTGTTGGCATAACACATCGGGTGTACCGTCACCGCGTCTTCGCTATCGCCGGCGCCATCACCGCGCTGTTCCTCATGCTTTTGGCAGTCTTGCCGGCACTGTTTGCCTTCGACCCCAAACTTTCTAACGCCGTGCCCGCCTATAGCGAGGTATCCGAAGGGGTCGTGGATGCGCTCGTCCACTCGAGCTCTCTCCCGCTGCTTGTCGCCGCAATTATATTTTCGATCTGGGGCGTATCGGTCTATCTGCGCTGTTTGGACTATGTGTTGCGCCGCCGCCTTGTTGCCGTCGCCACCATCTGCGCCCTGTGGATGATCGAAGTCATTCTCAAGTACAAGTCGTTCACGCCGTTCTATGCCACCGTGCTGTGGTACCTGTACTACGTGCCCATGACGCTCATTCCGCTGTTCTACCAGCTGTGTGGTCTGCGCCTTGCGGGCCTGGAGCAACGCCGCCTGGGTCGCCGCTACCGTGCTGCACTGTGGATTGTGGCCATCCTGCTTATCGGATTTGTGCTCACCAACGATTTTCACCAGCAGGTCTTTCGCTTTGACCGCACAAGCGACACCTGGAGCAACGATTACACGTACGGCTGGGGTTATTTCGTCGTCCTCGTGTGGACGGCCTTTGACTTCGTGGCCTTTTTTATCCTGGTTGGTCGGTCCTCGTCCTTTCGCATCCAGCGATTCTCGGGCACGGCGGCGCTCGTACTGCTGGGTGGCGCATTCTTTGCCATCTCATATGCGTTGCGCGTGCCCTGGGCATGGAGGCTCAACTTTTCGCTCGTCTATTGCGTCCTGTGCGTGGTGGCGATGGAAATCTGTCTCGATTGCGGTGTCATTCCGTCGTATCACGATATCGACGGCATCTTCGGCACCTTGCCGCTTGACCTCAAAGTTCTAACGCGCGACCTGCAGGAAGTCTATGCCACGCCGGTGTCAAAGCCAATGCCGGTAGGCGTGCGCGAGGAGTTGCGGGTCCAGGAGCACGGGCGCGCCCATGCCTTTGCCGTGGCGTCCGATCCCGGTGTGATGTACCGTGCCTTTCTACTGCTGGGCGGATCGGCCCTGCTTGCCCAAGACGTGTCGGAGCTCAACGAGCTTAACTGTGAACTGGCACATCGTCGCATGGAGTTGCAGCGTCAAAATGAGCTGCTCGCCGCCGACTACGACCTTAAGACGCATTTGGCAGATCAAGAGGCCGAGACCTTGCTGATCCAAGACGTGGACCAGGCGCTTGCCCGCGCGCTCGAAGGGATGTACGACCTGCTGAGCTCGCTGCCGCCGTTGACCGACGAAGCGTCTTCGCACGAGCGTTACCGCATGCTGCAGCGCGCCAAGATGCTCGTTGCCTATTGCAAACGCAAAGGGTCGCTCACGTTGGCACAGCACGGGGAGAGCGGTTTTGACCGCGACCGTATTCAGCTCATTGCCAACGAGCTCGCAAGCGACCTGCGCACCATCGATATCGATTGCGCCTCGATTATCGCCATACGGCGCCCGATGCACGCCAGTACGGTAAGCGCCCTGTACGACTGCGTGTATGACTTTGCGTTTTTTGCCTACACCACCGACCATCCGGCACTTATGTATCACTTGGGCGACCATGACCGATGCAGTGTCGAGCTGCGCGCCACGCTTTTTTCCAACGATGATGAAGATCTTTCGCAGACGCCCGCCGCGCAAGAGCTCGGAAGCGCTCTGCAAGGGCGCAACGTGGCATACCGCCTTGAGGGCGAGCCCGGCCAGCTGCGCATGATCGTCTTGATGCCGAGGGCGGGTGAGTGACGATGCAGATTTCGCTCATCCTTCCCCAAATCGTTGCGCTCGATGTTGTCTTTGCCCTGGCTGCGTGTCTGCAGACGATCCACGTCCCGCTCATTTCATCGCGCCGCTCGTCCTATAACCGTAAGGTGATTTGCGCCTACGAGGCGAGCCTCGTGGTTCACCTGGTGGTTTCGGCGCTTATCCTGTTTGCGTCGTCTGGCTCGTATCTGGTGGCGCCGCTTGACGTTTGCGCCAGGGCAATGGGCGGAGTGCTGTGGCTCAATGCCGCAATCTTTGCCTATGGCGTGGTGCTTATGGTGCGCTATCGTCGCCCCGTCATGCTGGTCGAGCTGCTGCTTGTTGTCGCCGTTACACCGCCGGTGGTTTTTGCCATGGGCTCGGCGTGGACCGTTGTCCTTATCGCAGAGGGAGCGTTCTTCCTGTTCCGTTCCATCGCGGCGCTCTTGATGGACGTCCGTAACCGCCAGGAGGATATCACCATGTTCTCGACGATCGAGACCATCAACGTGATTCCCGTGGGCATCCTGTATCTAGACCCGAGGGGCCGTCCGCTACTCATGAACCGCTGCATGCGCAAAAACCTGGTGGAACTTCATATGCCAACCGATCTACGCGACATGAGCAGCACATGGAACGACCTGCGCAAACTTAGCATGCAAATGCCCGAAAGCAGCGCTAATCGCGCCCATATCGACCTTGATCGCTTTGGTAGGGATCGCGTCGTGGTCGAGATCTCTCCTTCCGAGATTCGTCTGTTCGTGCGTGACTCCGTTACGGTCTCGGGCCGTCCGTTCGAGCGTGTCGTCGGCCTGGACGTGACGGAATACGCACACGCCTACGACCGCTTGGCGCAAGCCAACCACCTGCTTGAGCTTGCGGGCCAAGAGCTCCAAGCCCAGATCGAAGAAGTCAAAAAAGTTGCCGACAATGCGGCCTACCTACGTATGCGCGCCCGCGTTCACGATGTGATCGGGCAGCGCCTGTCCATTCTTCATCGCTATTTGGAGGAGGGGCGTCTGGACGATGAGTCGCTCGAGCAGATTGACCCGTTGCTGCGCTCAATCGCCGCCGATTTGCGCAGTGGCGGTGCCAGCGAGCCTGCAGAACAGCTGGATGATATCGTCCATGCTTTTGGCCTGGTGAGTGTGCAGATCGATGTTGAGGGTGCGCTGCCCGAGGACGCGCGTGTCGCCGTCGCATTTTTGCAGATT
Organism: Collinsella sp.; assembly: GCA_018378775.1. Classification (GTDB taxonomy): domain Bacteria; phylum Actinomycetota; class Coriobacteriia; order Coriobacteriales; family Coriobacteriaceae; genus Collinsella. The sequence continues at coordinate 8,940 of JAGZWV010000049.1, forward strand.
ATCCGCGAGGCCTCGACCAATGCCACCAAGCATGCGCAGGCGCATCGGGTCCACGTGCGTCTGTGGCAGGAGGGGACGGATGCTGGCGCCGTCGCGCGCATGACGATTTCTAACGACGGGTCCCCGGCCCCCGTATCGTATCGCGAGGGAACGGGTATCCCAGGTATGAGGCATGTCGCGCAAGATCTGGGCGGCAGCCTAGAGGTCCACGCCGCCCCACCCTTTACGCTTACGGTATCCATCCCGCTCAACGCCAACGACACGTTCCAAAGGAGAAGCTCATGATCCGCGTGTTGATCGTCGAAGACCAGGCCATTCTGCGCGAGAGCCTGGCGCGCTCCGTTGGCGACCAGCCCGATATGACCGTCGTCGCCGCGATCGCCGATGCCTCCGAGGCCTTGGGTGTCGCGCTCAAGGAGCGTCCGGACATGATACTGATGGACGTATGCACCGAGCATGATTCCAACGGCATCGTGGCGGCGGCGCGCATCAAGGAGCAGCTGCCCGAGTGTCGCATCATTATCATGACCGGCATGCCCGAGATCACCTTTGTCGATCAGGCTCGCGAGGCGGGCGTCGATAGCTTTGTGTACAAGAACGTCGGTATCGACGAGCTGTTCGCCGTGATGCGCTCCACGCTGGCGGGCTATTGCACGTTTCCCAAGCCGCCCGAAAGCATTTTTTCGGGCACGGCGGCACTCGACGATGTCGAACTGTCGATTTTGCGCCTTGCCTGCGAGGGCAAGAGCCGCCGCGAGATCGCGGCCGAGCTGTTTATGAGTGAGGGCACCATCAAGCGCCGCATTTCGGAGATTCTGAGCAAGACTGGTTACGACAACATCATGCGCCTGGCCGTACACGCGGTGACCGAGGGCAGCATCGTTCCCAACATGGAGCGCTAGCGCTCGTTATACATCGGCATAAAAACGGCGGGGCCGCAGGATCAACTCCTGCGGCCCCGCCTGGTGTGCGCGGATGTGTCCGCCAATCCGCGGCTGATGTTACGTGCCGCTACGCGATGGTTGCGCTGTAGGAGGCGACGTCCTCGTAGGAATCGGTCAGGTAGGCGTCGATGCCGATGGTCGTGTTGACCAGGTCGTCAAGGCTGTCAAGCTCGCCGTTCGAGAACGTGAATTCCTCGGTGGCGTTGGTACCGGGCATCAGGTGAGCCGAGAACCAGGGGTCCTTCATAGTGCCGTTGACATTGGTCTTGCCGGAAGGAGCGTAGAAGGTCAGGTCCTTGTCGCTCTTGTTGGTGATGTTGACGACAAAGCCGATGTCGCCCCAGTCGTCCTTGAATTTCTCGGTGATGGTGATGGTGCACAGATCGTCATCGGCGACGGTGACGGCGGGGGAGATTTCGACACTCTGGACGTCGTCGTCTTCGACGGCCTCATCGACCTCTTCTTCCTTCTCGGCCGCCTCGCGATCCTTCTTCACCGTGCCGGACAGATCCTTGTCGGACTTGGTGAAGATAAGCTTGTCGCCTTCCACCTCAAGGACGAGCTTGTCGTCCTTGAGCTTCAGGTCGTGCGACTCATCTTCGGCGGTGATCGTTACGGTGGTGGCGTCCTTGGCTTCCCATTTCAGGTCGGCGACCTCAAGGAACATATCGAGGACGCCTGTGCCGTCCTCGTCGAGGATCAGGACGCAGTTGAGGCCCCACTCCTTGAGCATATCCATGTACTCATCGGTGAGCTCTTCGCCATCCAAGGTTCCACCCGAGTACTGCCAGCTGCCGACGAAGTTGGCCTTGGGGTCTTTGCCGCCGCCGCTGCAGCCCGTCAGGGCAAAGGCGAGCGCCAGGACGCATGTCAGGAATGCGAGTACGGATTTTTTGAACGTTGTCTTCATGGTGTCCTCCTTTATCGAACGAAACCCATAGAAGCAAATGCGGGGGTGGCGGAACCCCCGCCAATTACCAGATAGAGGGGTTAGGGCCTGGGCGTTCCGCAGTTGCTGCAGAACTTGCCGCCGTTTTCGCTACCGCAGTTGGGGCAGAACCACTTGGCCGGTGCCGGGGCGGGTGCGGGGCTGCCGCACTCGGAGCAGAACTTGCCGGTGTTGGTGGCGCCGCAGCTGCAGGTCCATGCGCCGGCCGCAGGTGCGGCAGCGGGTGCCGGTGCGGGGGCGGGAGCCGGAGCCGGCTGCGGGGCAGCCTGCTGCTGTGCCTGACCGGCGGCGAACAGCTGGCTGGCGTTCATGCCGCCCATGCCACCTGCCATGCCCATGCCCATAAAGCCTGCCATCGCGCCGTTGGGGTTGGCCGCTGC
>JAGZWV010000193.1 GCA_018378775.1 Collinsella sp.
TCCTAAAGCGGGTGTCGACGGTTCGAATCCGCCCGGGGGCACCAGGGAATATGACGGCGTCGCGGGAGCGGCGCCGTTTCTGGTTTGCGGGGGCCGCCGTGCTGCTCGCCCGTGGGGGACTGGCATCTGTTTCCTAGAGTGCGCTGCGGTAAATCTTTCTTGCGTTGTCCAGCGTGAGCTTCCTGAAGCTGCCGAAGAGCTCTCCGCGGTTGATCTTGAGGCCCGGAATCATCTTTTCGATATCGTCCTCGGTGACTCCGAACTCCGATAGCGCGCGCGGCATTCCCAGCGAGACGAAGAAATCCTGCAGCTCGTCGATGGTCGCTTCGACCGCGTACTCGATTGCCTGCTCGGGGGTTACCTCCACATCGAGCTCGTCCGCGTCCGAATCGATGGGTTCGATGCCAAGGGCCTGGGCGCTGAACTCCAGGAAGCGCTCAGGGTGCTCTCGCCATACGTAGCGCATCCAGGCGGGGAAGATGACGGCGAGGCCGGCGCCGTGCGTGATCTTGGTGTCCAGTGCGGATAGCTCGTGCTCAAGGCCGCGGCAGGTCCAATCGCCGTCGCGCAGGGCGTTATGGGCGAGCGTACCCACCCACATGATCTCGGCGCGGGCGTCGTAGTCATCGGGGTTCTCCATCACCTTGGGCGCCGCCTCCCTCGCGGCGCGCACTAGCCCGCAGGCGATGTTGTCGGTTACGCCCACGGCGGGCTCGCCGGAGAAGAGTCGCTCCATGATATGGGCGATCATGTCGGTCACTCCCGCGGCGGTCTGGCAGGCGGGCAGGCTGAAGGTCAGCTCCGGGTCGAGGAAGGCGATGGCCGGGCGGTTGAGGTCCGTGTTAATGCTGCATTTGAGGTGCTCCTCGTCGTTGCTGATAACGCAGGAGTTAGAGGCCTCGGAACCGGATGCGGGGATGGTCACCACGCAGGCGACGTCGATGCGGTCGGCGGGAACGGCGCGCTTGCGGAAGAAGTCCCATACGTCGCCGTCGTATACCGCCCCAGTGCGATGGCCTTCGCGCAGTCCATGACGGAGCCGCCGCCCACGGGCAGGATGATGTCGGCGTCGTTTGCCCGTGCGAGCTCGACGCCTTCTCGTGCCAAGCCTATTTCGGGGTTTGGACGCACCCCTCCAAGCCCGATGTGCTCCACGCCCGCGGCATCGAGCGATGCCCTCACGCGGACGAGCGTTCCGCAGCGAACTGCGGAACCCCTGCCGTAGAC
>JAGZWV010000050.1 GCA_018378775.1 Collinsella sp.
CTTCATCGAAGACGGCACGCTCGTGGAAAAGATCAAGTCGTCCTCGCAGACGCTCAAGCAGGAATACCTCGATACATACGAGCGAGGTGAATGACATGATAGGCAAGAGCTATGCAAAGATAGCGATTGTTGGCTTTGTACTTTGTCTTGCAATGGTGCTATGTGCATCATTTGCGAGGTATAGGTCCGAGCAGTCGTTCATCGATGGCGCTGAAAATGGGTTTGGCATAGACGGGATGTATGTCAACGATGGCGCAACCAGGCCGTCTATGGCGATTCTTGCGGGCGAAGACATGGAGTGGCAAATCTGTAATGACGATGGCTCTTGTATGAGTGGTCGTTTGGTCGCAACGAGCGATCCGAATTCGTTTGATCTTCTCGACAATGATGGATCGGATTGCGGTTCAGTTCACCTGTCGTATGCATCACGAGACGGGATGGACGGCATTCTCTACGTCTCCCACGAGACTGGCGATTTCAAGATGCGAAGGACTAACCGAGTGCCGGCTTTTATCGAGGAGTGAGAGTTCCCGGCGGTCTGCCGATTAGGCCGCCGGGTATTGAACCCCGCATTCATCCGTACACACACGGATGAATGCGGGAAGTGTCCGGATGAAGTTGATAATCAAGGAAACAATGCCGTTCTGCCTGGGACGGCTTTGGTCTGGACTTTAACTACAACATCGCAATCGACACTTATCAGCTCGCGCGACGCGCATGGCCAAATCTCGGACGCTGGTGCATGGAGGACCTTCGAGATTTACTGGACATCCAAAACGACGACGCACACCGCGTGCTCGCCGACTGCGAAGACGAGATGGCTGTCTACAATGCGATCAGAAACGGCGTGAAGTCGGGAGAGCTTTCTGTCGAACCGCCGCGCCGTCGCGCGAGCCGACCGGGCAACCCGGGCAATCTGGTCCCGGCTCTCCCGGTCGTATTCCTACGATATCGCCCCTAGATCACCAATGTGTCAGATAAAGAATGATGCAATGGTTATGATCACGCCTACGGCAGATGCAACGACTGCGCCTTTTTTCCTCTCCTTTAGTCCGACGAATAGGGTTGCCGTAAAGTAAAGGGCGGAAATGCAGTCTATGGCAAGCGAAACGAGTTCCTTGGGCGGTTTCAGCAAAAGGTCGCTAGCAAAGAGTAATGCAAGCAGGGCAAAGCCGATTGTGACCAAGTATCTTGATTGATTTTGCGACAGCATGGCAACTGCCTTTCAGAACATGCAAGTGAAAAGTCGGTACGATGTCATTGCGGTTGCAAACAAGCCGCCGCCAGGACCGGTTGTCACGAGACCGGCGATAACGCATTTCTCGGTTTCCAGCTCATGACAGACCCCTCTCTCATGGTGCAACGCATACATTATGAGATATGCACATTATCTCGCTAATCAATTTCAATATCCATCATCCAACTAAAGAATACTGACTCACTGGTTCAGCGACGATGCGTTTTTACCCTCGCGTTCCCACTCGCCGCGTCGGCGGTCGGAAGGGTCTCCGTCTCGCAATCAGCGACCTTGTAACCGTATCTGTCGAGCCAGGCGGCAAGCACGTCCCAATCGACGCGCTTCCAGTCGCCGCCCGGCGCGTGCTGCATCACGAGGCCTCCGGCGACCATGAGCGCGTGGATATGCCCTCCTTGCAGGCCAGCGATGATCCCGCCGGTGCATACGATGCCAGGTCGCTGTGCCGGCATGGCGCAAACGTATTGGCCTTTGTGCCCCTTTTGGCAACTTTAGCATGGCTGTAGGTTAAACCAACCCACAGCCATGAGCACGTTAACGTAGTACTATGCTAATTACACGGATAAGGCAGGGGTATTTTTCTTTGGCGAATAAATTTGTATTTCATGGCAAGGGGAGTGGCGTTAAGGTTTTCATCGCTATATCAGTTGCCGTGTTCGCATTCTCTGCGCTATTTCTAAAAGTGGAGCGTTGCCAAAAAGATAGCGGAGGTGACTATTCACATTTGTGGTTCGTGAGCGGATTGGTGTTGAACGTTGACAGCTCTGGCGATTTTACCATGTCGGTCGAAAGCGAAGATCCATATAACGACGGGTCTGATCGTCTGACCATTCTGGTTGATTCAGAACATACGCGCTATGTAAGCGATAGCCCCGTGAGCGTTGGGTCTAAAGTCAAGGTAGGCTATTTTCTCGATTCCCGAAAGAAAAATACGATTCGCTGCTCTTCTGTGGATGTGTTGGAATAATTTTTGAGTAACTATCAGTAAAAAGCTGCGAGCAAAGGCCGCTCCACGTGGGGCGGCCTTTTTGGTGGATAGACGTTGCGGAGGATGATTGATTGAGGTTTTTACTCCGCATGGAAATCGAGTGAGGATTCTGTTCCGCGAGGGGCGTGTTTTGAGGCTCTTGGCGGTACGTAATTCTCGTTCGGCGTCTTGACGGGACAAAACCCTCGGTTGACTTTTTGAAGCGTCCCTAGAATAAGCTGTTACGATAAAAACGGGGGGGGGGGTAACTCCGCGGACACGGCCTAGCGCGCTGCCATCCAGTGCCGATTCTGCCATACTCGCAATTCGGCGAGGATGAGGAGTATGAATTGATCGGGGCTGCTTATAGGACAAAATGTGTGTCCTATAAGCCCCAAGGATGACGATTCCAATACGGATGACGACACCAAAACCGGCATCGACGGTTCCATGGACGATTCGGATTCCAAATAGGCCCTGTTAGTTGATCTACTTCTTTGCCGGTGTCGTATACGAAACCGCTATACCCGCGGCAATTGCCATGAGACAGCTCGCGATGAATCCGAACTCATACTTCAAAACGTTTGTTGCGGTCAGGGCGATAATCAACACGGTCGCAATTTGCAGAATTATCATTATTGCGAAGAGATTGATTCCTTGTTTGGCCGAAGTCGCTGAGTGAGTTTGGCTTTGTTGATTCAGGTTGTAGCTGACAACAAAAGCGACCAGTTCGCTTGATACGGGGCCGACTACATAGAAAAAGATTGCGTCAATGAAGCCTATAGTGTTGTAAGTTGTTTCGCCGGAAAAAACAGCGTATAAAGCATATCCAAATCTTGGCTGATTCATGTATGAGTACGAAAAGACGAAGAGCGTCAATATTGCTACTACCAGAAGTGCATTCAGGACAAATCGTTTGCTTTTCATCGATCGCTCCTTCCGGGTGACTCTTATTTGTAATTCTACAGCATCCATTTGTTTTTCAAAGAATTTGACTGTCCTAAATAACATGCACTTTCGCTGGAGGGTCGCTGTTTGGCGGCCCTTTTTTTTGCACAGGCGCGGTGGGATGGTAATAATCGGGCGGGAGTCAGCCGCTCTGATAGAATCGTCCTTGCTGTCGGCAGCCCTCGTGCCGGGCAGAGCCCTCCATCCGATGGGAGGTGATGCCCATGACCGATTTCACTGAGCTCGTGAAGCTCCTGACCGCTATGGTCTCGCTCCTCACGGCCCTTGTCGGCCTTTCCAAGGCACTCAAGCAGGGCTCGAAGCCCAAAAAGAAAGGTCACCGTCGCTAAGACGATGACCCAACTTCATTAAGCAACGGCTCTGCCCAGCTCTCTACAACTTGGGCTGCCGTCGGCACCATTTTACCCTCCTGACGAGGAATTCGTCCATATTTCAAAAATCAAATTGCGTTTGCTATCGAAGCCTTGATTATCAACTTCATCCGAACACCTCCCACATTCATCCGCACTTGTGCGGATGAATGTGGGAACCCGATACCCTGAGGGCCGGACCGGCCGGCCCCGGGAGATCGGAGGACGGCATGTCCGGAAAGAGGAAGAAGGGTTCCGCGGAGGCGGCCCCGAGGGCCTACGGCAGGCTCACCAGGCACGAGCGGGACACGGTCCAGAGGATGCTGGAGCGCAGGGCCTCGTGCAGGGAGTGGATTGGCTACACTGATGTGGACAGTTCCGGGAGGGGCGCGAGAGACGGGAGGGCCGTATATGAGGGACCCCAGGCACCCGAGGCATTTCACCGACGAGTTCAAGAGGCAGATAGTCGACCTCTACAACGCCGGCAAGCCCAAGCGCGAGGCCATGGACGAGCGCGACCTCGGCAAGAGCACCGTGGAGAGGCGGGTCAAGTCGATAAACGCGACCGGCTCGCCGCGCGCCGCGGACAACCGCACGCCCGAGCAGAACCGGATCCCGGAGCTCGAGCGCGAGAACCGCAGGCTCCGGATGGAGGTCGACGTCTTAAAACAAGCGGCGCCGATATACGCTCGAAAGTGAGGGCCATAGCGGCCAACGAGGGCCGCTACCCCATATCAGCGCAGCGCGGGCTCCTCGGCGTCGCGAGGTCGACGTACTACTCCATGCGCTCGCGGGCCGACCGGCCCGACGCGCCGGACCCCGCCGCGCCGGCCGTGGTCGCGGCCCACGCCGCCAGCAAGGGCCGGTACGGCTCGCGCAAGATAAAGGCGTCGCTCGAGAGGTCGGGCGTCACCGTCAGCCGGCGCCGGGTCTGCCGCATCATGAGGGAGAACGGCCTGGTCAGCGCATACGGCAGGAAGAGGTTCAAGGTGCACCCCGGGGCGGTCAACGAGGCCGACGTGCCCAACGTCGTCGCGCGCGGCTTCGGCGGCAGGGCGCCGCGCACCCATATATGCAGCGACCTGACCTACGTGCGCGTCGGGGCCTCGCGGAACTACGTCTGCCTGCTCGTCGACCCCTGCAACAGGGAGACCGTCGGCCACTCCGCCGGGCCCAGGAAGGACGCCCGGCCGGTCAAGTCGGCGTTCGCGACGCCCTCCTTCCCCATCTCGGACATCGAGGTATTCCACACGGACCGCGGCAGCGAGTTCGACAACGCCGAGATCGACCTGATGCTCGAGGCCTTCGGCATAGAGAGGTCGCTGTCGGCCAAGGGCTGCCCCTACGACAACGCCGTCGACGAGTCGACCAACAGGATACTGAAGGCCGAGCTCGTCCACCGCGAGACGTTCGGCACGACGCGCGAGCTCCGGGCCAAGCTCTCGGACTACGTGCACTGGTACAACAACTTCAGGATCCACTCGACGCTGGGCTACATGTCGCCGGTCGAGTTCAGGGAAGCGGGGCTGTCCCTCCCGGAATCGTCCAAATAGATGTTGCCAATCCACCTGCGCCGGGGGCTCTCCCCCGAGCAGATGGCGGCGCGCAACGGCGGCCCGGTGGACCTGTCTCCCTCGACCGTCTACCGCTGGGTCTCGGCGGGCTACGACGGCATGACCAACATGGAGCTCAGGCGAAAGGTCGGCTACAGGCCGAGGAAGCGCGCCGCCGTCCGGGCGGCCACGCGCCACTCTGCCCGCAGGTCGCATGCCGCGTTCCTCGCCCTCGGGGATGACGCGTGCGCCGCAGCGACCAGAAGGGCGCCTGCGAGCGAAACCACGTCGAGATAAGGAAGCTGCTGCCCAAGGGCACCGGGCTCAGGTTCGACCGGCTCGCCCCGGCGGACCTGGCGCTGGCCATGTCGCACGCGAACTCCGAGCCCCGCGGCGCGCTCGGCTTCTCGACGCCCGCCCGCGCCTTCAGGGCGATGCTCGGGGAGGACGCGGCGGCGCTGCTGGACGCCTACGGCGTGGAGGAGGCGCCCATCGGCGAACTCGACCTGACGCCGGGCCGCATCGAGAGGACGCGCGCAGAGAGGGGCGATGCCCCGCTGGCCTAGCCTAAGGGCGAAAACGGAATAGACGGACCGACCGTCCGGCTGAGTCTGGGAAGAGGTGCCGGGCGGCGGGCGGAGCATGGCCACCGGACCCATCGAAACACATCTCCACCGTTCCTTCAACTGGAAAAACGACGCCCCCGTGGCCTGAATGGGGCCTCGGGGGCGTTCGGCTAACTGCGGGAACGGCCTATCCGCTCAATGTGTTCGGCTGAGATCGGAAATCAACCATATTATGGGCACAGTCGGCAATTGGGTTAGATAGCCTCGCACCGGAGGCATCAACATGAGTACAAGTAGCTACAAACTGCAAAAAGGCCGTGGCCTCCCGTGGCCTTTAGACACGGACGCTCCATCGGTTGCCGATCAGGCCGAGACGCCTAGCGAGATGGAGGCGGCGCTTGACGTTCGACAGGATGAGATTGCAAAGAGCGAGATCCTGAGTGGAATCAACAGGCCATCCTACGACTCATTATTTGCGGTCGCGAAGAATCGCGTCCAGCTTGCGATTCTGATCATGATTGCTCCTTCCAGACGTCCAAAGGGCCTAATAGGAAGGATGCCAACGGAAAAAAACTTACAAAAGGTCTTTTCATGCGTCAGGACAAGCTCGAAAAAAAGTCTGTTCGACTCAACCGACTGTATCGAAAGCTCTGGGCGAGCTGGCTCATCGAGGCATCATCATGAAGACCGATGGGGTGTGGGTCATCGTTTGGGCTCAGCTCGATATTCAAGCGCGTGAGGCCGGATGGGATCCGCGCGCGGACGCGGGCGGCGAGGTCGGACGTGAAAGCCGGACCGCAGAGGTATCGAGCGCACGCGGCCAGGGCCTCGAGGGCGGCTGGCGGGTAGGGAGATCCGAGCATGAGGCAGGACAACGCGCAGGCCCGCGAAAGGTTCACGAGCTCCCCCGCGACGCGGCTGGACCCTCGGCTGCCCCTCGTAAAGGATGCAGAAGACACGGTCGAGGTCCGACAGTTCGACCAGGCTGTACCGGCAGTCCGCGTACAGTGCGCAGCCCCTCCCGCGCGGGTCGCCGTCCGAGTCCTCATCCGGCTCATGATGGCGCACCTCAACCCAAAGGCCCTCCAACACGTCGTCGAACCCGAAATCGAGCTCCGCCTGGACGCTCTCGCCGAGCGCATCGCCCAGGGCGAGCTCCGGCACCTTCGTCACACGGCCGTCCAGCCACTCAATCTCTGTCATCGCGCGCATGGGGCAAGCCCCTTCCGACACGGGATTGTCAGCTCAACCCGACCCTTACCCATACGGACGAACATAACTCGCCAGGGGGAAGCCCCTGAAGGCCGTGCGCCACAACATGAGGCCGAATCCGCCCCCGGCTGGACAGGCCAACAACGAAGGAGCACACGGAACCGGCGCGGCGTTACAACCGTCCCGGCAAGCGTGTCACTTGGCCAAGTCATGATGCCGACAAACCCGGAAATGCTCCAACGGAGCGCCGAACGAGCGTAACAATATAAAGCCGTGCAACACGTGTTGGACGACCGGAACATCCCAAACAAAGGCCTGTCGGTCCCACCTTCAAGCCCAATAGCAAAATGTGCATCAGCGGATTTGCAGCGATACAAGTCTCAACCGTCACCATCACACCGCAGCGCGCCTAGTCCCACTCATCCTACTGCAAATGTCCCAGAACGAGAAAACGACCAGCTTAACATGCCACCCTTTATATCCGCACGCGCGTAATTCAACTCATAAGGACCGGCTATCCCTTACCTGTGACACAATCTCAAACGCACAGAACAGAATCATCAGTCCAATCATCGCATAAGAGGCATCCGAACCTTCAAGCACTATTCCACAAAGAACAATCTCCGCGCAGCCAATAAGAACTGTTATCAGGCGCTCTGCCTTTTTGCTCTCGCCGCTCGCATAAAAAGGCGGCAAAGCGCACAAGATCACATATAGCCCGGGAAGGGAATATAGGATCGATAGTCCAAGTCCCCCATCAACCGCAGTGCTTTGCGTAAGAATCAACTGAACCCAAACGGCAATTATCACTGAGCAGGTTGTCGATAAAAGAAGACTAGAAATATAGCACGCAACAAAGTCCCGTTGCGTTCGAGCAGAGAAATCCGCGAACTCTCTTCGCCGCGTGGAAACAATAAGGTACACAGAAATTGCAATAGAACCAATCAGAGAAAACAGCGGAACAACCAGCAATTCAAGCTTATTACCCCATCGATCAACCACACCCCCACTCCAATGAGCGGGAATTGTATCAGGGAGGACTGACCAAGCCGCCCATAGAATCAGAAATGGAAGAATAGAGAGGATGAAAGATGATAACACTGCAGTAGTTTTTTTTGAGGCTCTCATCGATTCCGCATCTCCTTGCGCGCCCACATTCCACTCCGCCTTAAATCAAGTATACGTTTTGGAACGGGATGTCACTCCGAACGCCTTACCCTCTTAGTGTGAATGCCGCTGCGGCATTGTTGACTCATCCTTAGTAATCGCGTCTATCCTCTGCAGCATCAGCCAAAGCAATCCGAGAGGAGCCGCACATGCATGCAGCGGAAATTCCTTTCGGGGGGGGGTATCTCCCAGATTTACCCGCCGCCCGAAGGGGCAGTCGATAGTCGAGTACGTACTGATCATCGCGATCATCGTCCTGGTGGTGCTGATCGCGGGACCGTGGGTCTCGTCGGCGATCACAAACCAGTTCAACACGGTGGCAGGGACGCTCGGCAACGGAATCTCAAAGGGGAGCTGGGAGTCGGGCGGCACGGGCGGCGGCAACGGGTCGTTGACCGACGCCGACATCGTGGACCCCGTTCACGGGATAGCGTTCGCCGTGTACTCGAAGGACGACCACAGCCTCATGTTCTACAAGTGCCGCGGGGTCCCCAGAGTCGGTGACATGCTCAACAGCCGCCGCGTGACGGCGGTGTATACGGGGTTCGAAAATGGATACGCCACCGCGACCGTGGGAAACGACGGCAAGACGACTGCCCCCTGGTGGCCTAACAGAAATAATATCGTGGCCGTAAAGGCCATTGACGATGGCATAGAAATCCACTCGTTGGCATTTTGCTTTCAGTACATGGAGAACTGCAAGAGCTTTGATCTGGCAAAGTTCGACATGTCGAACTGCACAAATCTGCAGCACGCATTCGCGTATTGCGGCAATGCGACTTCCTTCAGTATTTCAAGCTGGGATACGTCCTCGGTCGTCGAATTCGACTCGGCGCTCAAAAACCTTTACAAGGTCGAGGAGATTGACATCTCCGGATGGTCGACGCGGAAAGCCGGCGATTTACGTCTCCTTTTTTCCACCGACAGTTCGCTGAAAAGCGTGAAATTTGGACCAGGGTGGAAGACCTCAGATGTTATGGATATGCTCGGCATGTTTAGCTATTGCAAAAATCTAAACCTCGACTGTTCCGATTGGAATGTCCCAACCTATGCCAATCATAGTGACTTCAATCACTGCGCCCCCGGCGTTATCCTCCCGAAGGCGTGGCAGTAGGTCTGAAGAAACAAAACGGCAAGCAGTTTATGTGGCGCGGGCACCCGTGCCGCCGTTGCCTCAGCGGCACGTTACGGGCTAGTCGGTTCGCTTTAACGTACGCTCTGCATGCAATATCAATCCCCATGCGAAGGGAGTGTCGCATATGCATGCAGCGGCAATTAACCTTCGGGGGGGGGGTGGGTATCTCCTAGGAATACCCGCCTCCGAGGCCAAGGAGCCATCGAGTACGTTCTGGTCATCGCGATTATCGTCCTGGTTGTGATGATAGCCGGCCCTTGGGTCTCGTCGGCAATCAGGAACCAGTTCAACACGGTGGCGGGAGTATTGGTAAACGGGACAGCAGGTGGGACTTGGGAACCGAGCGGTTCCGGCAGCGGTAACGGCGCGGGTTCCGCGACCGTCCAGGCGGCGCTCGCCAAGGACGCGAAGGACACGCGAAGGACTGGACCCTCGGTGAGCAGAAGGCAGTTGCCGAGGACATCGCCGCCAAGGGCGAGGCGTCGCCCGCCTACGCCAAGGCGAAGGCCGCGATGGATGCCGGCACCGAGTTCTCGATGAAGCTCACCGATGGCAAGACGCTGACTTACCGCATTATCGGCATCAATCATGATGACCTTGCAGGCGGATCCGGCAAGGCGGGCCTCACGTTCCTCACCACCACGACGGGCATTTGGTCCCCCATGAACGCGATTGACACCAACGCCGGCGGTTGGGAGAAGTCTGAACTCCGTCAGAAAATGAACTCCGGCAAGATCTGGAATCTGATGCCCTCCGATTTCCAGTCCAAGGTGAAGGCCGTCAAGAAGCTATCGAACAATGTCGGGGGCGGTGATGAGAACAAGAACGCCGCCGTGACGGCTACCTCGGACAAGCTGTTCCTGCTCAGCTACTCTGAGATCGCCCCCACCTCCTATTGGGCATCCTATCCCTGGACTTCCTCCGAGGGCACCCAGTACGAGGCCTTCAAAGGCAAGGTGACGGAGAACTATAATCCCAACTCTGCCATTGCCATTGGCAGCGGTTGGTGGGAGCGTTAGGTGTTTCCGAACGCCTCGAAGGGCTTCCTCCATGTCGACAGCAGCGGCAATCCGTCGGACAGCAACTCCGCGCCGGGCTGGTTTTGCGTCTCCCCCGCCTGGTGCTTCTAGCTTGTCTAGCGCAAAGCCCGCGTTACCCCGCGCGTGCTTTCTTTTGGCGACCGAACGAACGGCTTCAGGTTCATGGCACGGGTAGTCGGATTGAAGAGAAATGGGGTCATACAGCGGCTCTCAGAGCGCCTGCCGCACTCCCCCGCCATTACCTCTGCTGCGTCCTCGTATAGAGTCCATCCTGCTTGGTGTTTCGAGTTCGGGGCGTATACGGTGGGTGGATAATGGATTCACTTCGATGACGGCGTTGACGGGAGCGACCATGGCGATGCGCGAGATCGCGGTCAAGTTCGATGAGGGCGAAATGGCCTTGATTCAGGGCCGTGCGGACGCCACGGGCATGACCTTTTCCGAGTTCGTGAGAAGGGCCGCGTTCGAGAAGGCTGAGGACATGGCGGACATCGAGGCCTACAACGAGGCTTTGGACGGGGACGGCGGCACTCGCTACCCGATGGAAGAGGTCGTGCGCATGGCGGTGGAGGCTGAGTGATTGTCCACACGCGTTGTCTGTCTCGGCTCTAAAGGCTTCTCTTGGGCGGGGTTCGGCTTATAGCCGGGTCCCGCTTTTTTGCGGCTTTCAGTTGTCTTTCTGAAGGTATGAAATGACTGCCTCGATATGAATACGGTCGGCATTCGAAGCGGACGTTATAGCCGCGCTAATAGCGCATGACTTTCTCCCCTGCCGTCATCGTTGCCGCAGTGTTAGCGTCGGAATAATTTAGCCAAATATAGTCGGCCGAGATTGACCAATCCCGGCCGACCCATTTTAGCCAACACGCCCGCATCTATGACTTTC
>JAGZWV010000194.1 GCA_018378775.1 Collinsella sp.
GGCGCCGACCCGGCACCCACACTCTATGTGGGCGATTCCAATGTCGATATCCTGACCGGTCACAACGCCGGCCTCAAGAGCGCCGGCGTCGCCTGGGGCTTCCGTGGCCGCGCAGAGCTAGAAGCCGCCGGCGCCGACTACGTGGTGGACACCCAGGATGAGCTCGCGGCGCTGATTCTGGGCGAGTAGCGGGGCTGTCGCTCAACACGGCTGCATAGATTCTGTCGCGCGGAAAGTAGTCGTTTAAGAACGTCCCCAATGACTGCCATGGCAACGCCGATGTTTCGGCAATGACAGCGAGCGGGCACCAGAGCGAACAAATTGGCATGAAAAGAGGACGGCATAGACCTTCTGGTCATGCCGTCCTCTTTGAATGACAAGTTGTCGCTCTGGTGCCCGCGCAGCGTCGAGCAGTTACGGCGTTTGGTAAAACGCCGTAACAAACTACCGCGTAACTCCCCTAGCTCAGCATCGCATCCATCATCTCGGAGTTGACGGAGTCGTCGGCAGACCACTCGCCGTCGTCGTTGCAGGTGTACTTGAAGATAACCGTGGTCTTCCTGGGCTCGGTGGCCTTGGTCACATCGACCATAACCTGACCTGCCATCTTGTACAGCTCGTCATCGGAAGGAACCGTATCAAGCGCGGCAACCTTCTCCTGATACTGGGTGGAGAAGTCCTCGACGATCTTGTTCATAGACTTGCAGGTGATGGAGACCTCGGCGGTTGCAACGCCCTTGTCCTCGTCGACCGTCACGTCGCCGATCTCGTAATCAAAGCCCTCGAGATAGGTCTTGGCATACTCCTTGGGATCGATGCCCAGCTGCTCGAACTCGTCGCCCGAAGCCTCTTCCAGACCAGAGAGGAAATCGTCGCCACCGTTTTTGACCTCATCGAACTGAGTCGTAAGGTCCTCGGTGATGAGCTCTTCGATCGAGGGGCCTCCGCAGCCGGAAAGCACGACCACACATGCAACCAAAACGGCCATGAGGGGCGCAAGCAGCAGCTTCTTTTTCATGATGTTCCTCCCAATGAGCGGCACCGCGCTTCCCAAACGCGGCGCACGTTGTGATAGTAAGCACATACTATCCACTTATGAACACCCTCGGCAGCACGAAGGCGCGGTCGGTTCGTTTTAGCGTCCGAACGGTTTGCAAGCCCGCCCAACGCACAATAAAACGCTCCCCTGCGGTGCAATAAAAAAGGGTGGCCGGACAA
>JAGZWV010000051.1 GCA_018378775.1 Collinsella sp.
CGACGCCCATATCTATGATCGTCATGTCGATATCGTCCGCGAGCTTATCGAGCGTCCGCAGTTTGCGGCACCCAAGGTAACGCTCAACCCCGATGTGCACGATTTCTATGCGTTTACGACCGACGACCTGATCGTGGAGGGCTATGAGCACGGCCCTCAGGTCAAGAACATCCCCATTGCAGTGTAGGTGACGCGCATGACGTGTAAGCTTTCTGCCATCGTCGCCGTGTGTGACGACTGGGGTATTGGCTGCGAGGGCGATATGGTGGTGTCCAATCGCGCCGATATGCGCCATTTTGTGGCCTGCACCAAGGGCTGCCCGGTTATCATGGGACGCAAGACGCTGCTGAGTTTTCCCGGCGGGCGTCCTCTCAAGAACCGCCGCAATATCGTGCTTACGCGCGATATAGGCTTTACCCGCGAGGGCGTCGACGTGGTGCATAGCGTTGACGAAGCGCTCGCTGCGGTTGCCGATGAGCCCGTTGCCTGGGTGATCGGTGGCGGCGATGTCTATCGGCAGTTTTTGCCGTACTGCGTGGAGGCCGAGGTCACTCATAACCACTGCGTGCATGTCGTGGACACGTACTTTCCCGACTTGGACGCCGATCCCGCGTGGGAGATTGCGCAGCGTAGCGGGGTCGCGACGATTGCCGCCGGTGAGGGTGACGAGGGCGTCGATTATGAGTTCGTGACGTATCATCGCGTTGAGGCGTAAATCGTCTGGCGTGAACGGTATCATCGGGTTGATTGAATGCATGGGGCGGCGCTTTGCGTCGCCTCGTTTGGTATAGATGTGCTGTAAAGAAGGGTGCGGGCTGGCTGCTATGACTGATGCCGTTGAAGTTCTGCGAATTGATTCGCTCGAGGACGAGCGGCTCGATGCCTATGTGCGACTGACTGAGCGTGAGCTTCGCTGCGTGCTGGAGCCGCAGAAGGGCATTTTTATCGCTGAGAGTGCCAAGGTCATCGAGCGTGCGGTTCGCGCCGGATATGAGCCGGTGAGCTTTCTTTTGGGCGAGCGCTGGCTCGACCAGATGATGCCGCTGTTTGACCAGCTTGTCGTGCGCGAGGGAGCGGGTCCGGTTCCCGTGTTCGTGGCCTCCATGGAGCTCATGGAGCAGTTGACGGGCTTTAACGTGACGCGCGGCGCGCTGGCGGCGTTCCGTCGCCCGCGTCAGATTCCGGTTGATGAGTTCTTGGGCGGCGTCGTCGAGGCGGTGGGGGATCGTCCGGTGCGCGTGTGCGTGCTTGAGGGTATTGTCGATCACACCAATGTTGGCGCGATTTTCCGCTCGGCTGCCGCATTGAACGTTGACGGTATTTTGGTCAGCCCGACGTGCTGCGACCCGCTGTACCGTCGCTCGGCCCGGGTGAGCATGGGCACCGTGTTTCAGGTGCCGTGGACGCGCATTGGCAGCGAGGCTCGTGTGTGGCCGCATGATGGTCTGAGCGCGTTGCACGATGCCGGCTTTTCGTGTGCCGCTATGGCGTTGACGGACGATTCCGTATCGCTGGACGATCCCGTGCTGCAGAAGATTGATCGCTTGGCGCTTTTTATGGGTACCGAGGGTGCCGGCTTGGGCGCCAAGACCATTGCCGGCTGTGACCACGCGGTGCGCATTCCGATGGCGCACGGGGTCGATTCGCTTAACGTTGCCGCGGCGAGCGCCGTCGCCTTTTGGCAGCTGTGCCCGCACGTGAGCAATGAGTATCACTACCAGCCGGGTTTGTATCACTAGGCAGTTTTCCGCACCGCGCTCTAATTCGGGGTGTTTCGGTCGCCGCCAGTCGGTGCTAAGCTGGTTTTGGCTTTGGTTTTAAATTGCTGTTTTGCTGTTTGACGTATGCGTGTGGGGAGGGCGTGTGGCTAAGAACTCTACGGCTATCGATGTAACGCAAGGTGTCATTTGGCAGCAATTGCTGTCGCTGTGCGTTCCCATCTTTTTTAGTTCGTTTTTTCAGCAGGCCTACACGCTTATCGGTACGTATATCGTTGGCCAGTTTGGCGGCAAGCTCGCGCTGGGTGGCATTCAAGCCACGATGGTGCTCACCGAGCTTTGCATTGGCTTTTGCGTTGGCGTCGGCGCCGGCTGCGCGGTCATTACCGGTCAGTATTTTGGCCAGCACGATGATGAGCGACTGAGTCGTTCGGTCCATACAGCCATGACGCTCGCACTGGTGGGCGGTATCGTTTTCTCGATTCTTGGCATAGTGTTCGTTGAGCCCATGCTGGTGCTTATGAACACGCCGCATGAACTATTGGCCGAGGGCGTGGCCTATGCTCGCTGTTATTTTGCCGCGATGGTTGCGGCACTGCTGCTTAATATGGGAACCGCACTGCTGCGTGCCGTGGGCGACACGCGCGGCCCCGCCGTGATCATTGCCTCTGGCTGCCTTGTTAACGTGGTGCTGGATATCATCTTTGTCGCTGTGTTGCATATGGAGGCGCTGGGCTGCGGCATCGCAGTGGCTCTGACCATTTGCTCCAATGCAACGATGATCGTGTTGCGCATGATGCGCGCTCCGGGTGCATGGCGTCTTTCGCTGTCTAAGCTCGGCATCGATCGCGGTATTTGCAAGAGTATGATCTCGTGTGGTCTGCCACTCGGTTTTCAATCGGCTGCCTATTCGATCTCGAACGTGCTGATCCAGGTGTCGGTTAATTCGTTTGGCGCCGATGTCACGACTGCTTGGGGTCTATCTGGGCGCCTGGATGGCATTATCTGGATGGTGACCGAGGCGCTCGGCGTATCGATCACCACGTTCTCGGCGCAGAACTTTGGCGCGCGCAATTACGAGCGCATGCGCAAGGGATATCACACGTCGCTCGTGCTTTCGTTTATGCTCATTGGTGGCCTGTCTGCCGTGCTGCTGGTGTTTTCGGGCCCGCTGTCGCGTTTGTTTGTCGACGATGCTTCGATTTCGGCGTACACCACGACCATCCTCCATTTCATTGCGCCGTTCTATGCGATTTTCTCGATTATCGAGAACGCCTCGGGTTCCATCCGCGGCGCCGGCGTGAGTCTGCAGCCTATGATGCTCACCATCTTTGGCACCGTCGTACTCAGAGTGATTTGGGTGTTTGCGATCATGCCCTTCGATCCGTCGCTCGAGCATCTACTGCTGGTCTACCCCGTAACCTGGCTCATCACCGCAACCATGTTCACCATCTACCACCACAGCGGCAACTGGCTAGGCCGCGCCACCGCCTAGCTCATCCGTCGGGTTCCCCTGATAAGTTGCGGTGAAATAGTTCCTGAAAAGCCCTTGCGGACCGTCAAACAAGTTCTATTCCACCGCAACTTCCTTATGAGCTGTAGGTGTTGGCGGAAAACGAATCAATTAGTATTCGATGCCTTGACGGGCTAGGAGGCCTTCGTCGAAGTAGTGTTTGACGGGGCGCATTTCGGTTACTAGGTCGGCAAGGTCGGCGAGGGGTAGCAAGCCGCGGCCGGGGAGCACGAGCTCCGTGGTGGCGGGCTTTATCGCAATCAGTTCCTCGACATCCTCTCGCGCCCCAAAGCAGCCGTCGTCTTGCCCTTGCCGTCGCCTGTATAGATTTGAACCTTGCCGACTTACAGTGATGCCATCTCTGTCCTTTCGTGCCCGGCGTCGGTTTATCGCCGTCCGGGTTGGGTATTCTAGAAAGCATTATCAACCCCAGTAGATGGAGTTCAAGCAGATGGAGATGGATGACAACAAACGTAGACGGAATATGATCCTCTACGTGCTCATCGCCTTCGTCGTCTACCTCGTGCTCTCGACCGTTCTGTTCCCCAACATCGGTCACACGCAGCAGATTACGGAGACCGATTACTCGACGTTTGTCAAAGCGCTCGACAAGAAGAGCGTCGAAAAGGTCGAGTACAACACCGACGACTATACGATTTATTACACCAAGAAGGGCGAGGACGAGAACATCGCCTATAAGACGACCGGTGTGCCGAACGATGCGGGCTTTACCGATCGCGTGCTTGAGTCTGGCGCTTCGCTGGAGTCGGTCGTTCCCGATAAGAACTCGGGTTTGATGACCTACTACCTGCTCACACTCATTCTTCCCATGGCGATTTTCTTCCTCATCGGTTGGTGGCTCAACCGCCGCATGAAGAAGGCTATGGGCGATGACGGCCCGTCGATGAACTTTGGCGGCGGCGGTTTTGGCGGCGGCGGACTGGGTAAGTCCGGCGCGCGCGTGATCGCCTCCAAGGACGTGGGCGTGACCTTTAAGGACGTCGCCGGCCAGGAAGAGGCCAAGGAATCTCTCAAGGAGGTCGTCGACTTTCTGGAGAAGCCGCAGCGCTACGAGGAGATCGGCGCCAAGCTGCCGCGCGGTGCTCTCCTTGTTGGCCCTCCGGGTACCGGTAAGACCCTGCTTGCCAAGGCTGTTGCCGGCGAGGCCGGTGTTCCGTTCTTTAGCATTTCGGGCTCTGAGTTCGTTGAGATGTTTGTTGGTCGCGGCGCTGCTAAGGTTCGTGACCTGTTTAAGCAGGCCAAGGAAAAGGCCCCGTGCATTGTGTTTATCGACGAGATCGATACCATCGGCAAAAAGCGTGATGGCGGCGGCTTTAGCGGCAACGACGAGCGCGAGCAGACGCTCAATCAGTTGCTGACCGAGATGGACGGCTTCGATAACCACAAGGGCATCGTCGTCCTTGCTGCCACCAACCGCCCCGACAGCCTTGACCCGGCTCTGTTGCGTCCCGGTCGCTTTGACCGCCGCATTCCCGTCGAGCTGCCCGATTTGACCGGTCGCAAGAATATCCTTGAGCTGCACGCCAAGAGCGTGAAGACCCAGCCGCCGATCGATCTGACCGCGATTGCCCGCGCCACGCCTGGTGCCTCGGGCGCCGATTTGGCCAATATCATCAACGAGGGCGCCCTGCGCGCCGTTCGCGAAGGTCGCAAGCGTGCAACCCAGGACGACTTCGAGGAGTCGGTGGAGGTCGTCATTGCCGGCCAACAGCGTAAGTCCACGGTGCTTTCCGACCACGAGAAGCAGGTCGTTTCCTACCATGAGATCGGCCATGCCATTGTTGCCGCTCGCCAGAAGGGCTCTGCGCCGGTCACGAAGATCACCATCGTTCCGCGCACGAGCGGTGCCCTGGGCTACACCATGCAGGTCGAGGAGGACGAGCGCTTCCTGACCACGCGCCAGGAGGTCCTGGACAAGCTCGCCGTCTACTGCGGTGGTCGCGCGGCCGAGGAGCTCATCTTTGGCGAGATGACGACCGGTGCCGCCAACGATATCGAGCAGGCCACCAAGCTCGCCCGCAACATGGTGACGCGCTTTGGTATGTCCGACGAGTTTGGCATGATGGCGCTCGGTACCGTCCAGAATGCGTACCTCAACCAGGATACGTCGCTCACCTGCGCCCCCGGTACGGCCGAGCGCGTGGACGCGATTGTCGCCAAGCTGATCGAGGATGCGCACGACCGCGCCCTGCAGATCCTGAAGGAGAACAAGTTCAAGCTCCACGAGCTGGCTCGTTATCTGTACAAGAAGGAGACGATCACGGGCGAGGAGTTCATGAATCTCCTCACGCGCGAGAACCCGCTGATGCCCAAGCAGCAGTAACGCCGCGGCCGAGCCAGTAAACGCCGACGCCCCATTTGAGCAGCTTTCTCAAATGGGGCGTTTTGCTTGAGAGGGATGGAAATGAAGATCGTGGTGAGCGCCTGCTTGATGGGCGAGAGCTGCAAGTATAACGGGCTCGATAACTACCACCGCGCGTTGGTCGAGGCTTGCGAGCGCACGGGGACCGAGGTCCTCCTCGTGTGCCCCGAGGTCTTTGGCGGCCTGCTCACGCCGCGCAAGCCGTCCGAGATTGTGAACGGCGAGGTTCGTACCTGCGAGGGCATCTCGGTTGATCGCGAATTTCGCCTGGGTGCCCAACGTGCGCTCGATATGTGCGAGCAGGCAGGCGGACCGGAAGAGATAGTCGCGTGCATCCTTCAGGACCGCAGCCCCTCGTGCGGTGCGGGTCACATCTACGACGGCACCTTTAGCGGTACGCTCACCGCGGGCAACGGTGTTTTCGTCGACCTGCTCCTGCGCCACGGCTACCGTGTGATCCCGGCAAGCGAGTTCGACCCCAGCATGTTGAAGTAGTAAATAAAAGGGGCGGCCATCGAGTAGATGGTCGCCCCTTTTGCTGGCAAGCTAGACTATCTCACCAATTGTTCAATGGTATTTACCCATATAAAACCTGCCAAAATAAACCTGTCACTTTTTGGTAGGTTAGGCGAGGAGGGTGTGGCCGTAGGCGTCGGCGGCCTTGATGGCGGCGGCGAACTTTTCGTCGGTGAAGGGCTCCGGGTTACCCTGCTTCCACTCGTTGGTGGCGTGGGCATACTCACACAGCGCCGGGATGTCGGCCTCGGTAAGGCCGACCTGCTCAAGCGTCACGGGCAGCCCCATCTGCTTGTTAAAGGCGGCGTAGCGCTCAAGGTTCTCGGTGTCTCCCGTATAGGCAAACAGCACGAGCACGCCCAGGCTCACGACCTCGCCGTGCAGGTAGGTGCCCTCACGCGGAATGCTGCAGGTGGCGTTGTAGAATGCGTGCGCCACGCTCGAGTTGTAGTAGTAATCGTTCTGGTTGGTCAGGTTGGAGACGTAGCCCGTGTTGACCACGATGTCGAGCGCGATCTGCTTGACGGCCTCGGTCGACAGGTCCTGGCGCACGTCCTCAAGACCCTGGACGCCATAGGTAAACAGCGGCTCGGAGCAGGTGTGGGCGAGTGCCAGGCCAAGACCGGCGGTGTGCTCCAAATTACCGGCGCTCGTGGCGTACTCGACCTCGGGCTGCTTAGACAGGGCATCGCCCACGCCGGCCCAGAAGTACTCTGCTGGCGCCTCGGCGATGATCTTGGGGTTGATGAAGATGTGCGCGGGGCGGTTGGGGTACGAATAGCCCTCGAGCGAGCCGTCGTCGTTGTAGACAACGGCAATGGCGGTCGCGGCGGAGCAGTTGGAACAGATCGTCGGCACGGTAAAGACGATCTTCTTGAGCTCGATGGCCGCCGTCTTGACGGTATCGAGCGCCTTGCCGCCGCCGCAAGCAATGAGCACGTCGGCTTCCTGGCAGGCGGGGGAGTTTACGACCTTGGCGATATTGGCACGCGTACTGTTGGTACCGTAGACGCGCGTCTCCAGGACCTCGACATCGGTATCTTCAAGTGCCGCCTCGATTCCCGGCAGCGCCGCAGCCAGGGCTCGCTTGCCGCCAATGATGGCGACCTTGGTCGCTCCGTACTCGGCCAGTGCGGCGGGCAGCTCGGTAAAGCAATCCTCGCCAACGGTATAATCACTCATTCCAATCGTGCGCATGGCAACCTTCTTTCTTTCGATAAAGTGCTTTCAGGTATTTTGCTCCTAGAGAAGGTCCACAGCCGCGAGAAATTTCGAACGTATAAAACCAGTGTTGAGGGTTTTTCGCCGGCGCGGAACGTGCTAGCATACTCCGCATAAGCGTTGATGGGGACGAGTAGTCGGCCGTCCGCATGTTACAGAGAGCGGGGAGCGCTGAGAACCCGTGCATGCGACCGATGAAAATCACCCCGGAGCTGCGGTCCCAACGGACGCGTCGCACAGGCTCGTCTTAGTAGATATCGCCGAGATGGTCGTCGATACAGGCCAGCCGAGTAACGGATGCGAGCGCGCGAATACGCGGGCGAGGGCATCTAAGCTGGGTGGTTAAACGAAGAGCTTTTGCGGGCGTACAGTCCGTTTTGTGGCGCTTCGTCCCAGCTTGTAGGGACGGGCGCTTTTTTGGTGCCCAACGGGCGTGCGCGCCCACGACATGAAAGGGGTACCGTGGCAAACGAGTACAAGCAGACGATGAATCTGCCCAAGACCGGTTTTCCCATGCGTGCCGGTCTTTCCAAGTCCGAGCCCAAGCGACTCAAGGACTGGCAGGACAACAAGGTCTACGAGCAGGTTCTGAAGAAGAACGAGGGTCACAAGAAGTTCGTGCTGCACGACGGTCCTCCGTACGCCAACGGCCCGATTCACATCGGCCATGCCATGAACAAGATCTCCAAGGACATGATCAACCGTTACTGGATGATGCAGGGCTATGAGGTTCCCTATGTTCCCGGGTGGGACTGCCATGGCCAGCCGATCGAGCATAAGGTCGAGGAGAAGCTCGGCACCGAGAAGTTCAACCAGACCTCCACGGCTAAGATCCGCGAGCTTTGCAACAAGTTCGCTGTCGAGAACATCGAGCTGCAGAAGGCCGGCTTCCGTCGCCTGGGCGTGCTTGGCGACTGGGACAACCCCTACCTGACGCTCTATCACCAGCATGACGCTGCCGACATCGAGGTCTTCAAGGCCATGTTCGATAAGGGTATGATCTATCGCGGTCACAAGCCCGTCCATTGGTGCAAGCACTGCCACACCGCACTCGCTGAGGCCGAGATCGAGTACTCCGACGAGACGAGCCCGTCCATCTTCGTGCGCTTTGAGATGACCTCCAAGCCCGCCGGCCTCGAGAACTTCGACGGCCCGGTTGACTTTATCATCTGGACGACCACGCCGTGGACCATCCCCTCCGACCAGGCCGTTTCTCTCAAGCCCGGCGCCGCCTACGTCGCCGTTGAGCACGACGGCCGCGCCGAGGTCATGCTCGAGGACCTGGCTCCTAAGTGCTGCGAGGAGTTTGGCTGGGAGTACACTCCGGTTATGGTCGACGGCAAGCCCTATGTGGTTCCCGCCGAGACCTTCCACCACATCCACTACAAGCAGCCGATCTTCGACGGTGTCGAGGGCGTGGCGCTGCTGGCCGATTACGTCGGTGTCGATGACGGTACCGGTATTGTCCACAACTCGCCCGGCCATGGCGTCGACGACTACTTTGCCTGCCTCAAGGAGGGCATCACCGACATCTGCATGCCGGTCGATGACGACGGCAAGTTCTACACCGGCGAGGAGTTTGGCACCGGTGGCCCCTTCAGCGGCATGGATACCGACGAGGCCAACCCGCACATCATCGAGTTCCTGCGCGAGCGCGGCACCCTCGTCCTCGAGAAGAAGATCACGCACAGCTATCCGCACTGCTGGCGCTGCAAGCACCCGGTGCTCTTCCGTGCTACCGACCAGTGGTTCGTCTCGATGGATAAGACCGGTTTGCGCGAGCAGGCTGGCAAAGAGGTCCGCGAGAACGTCAAGTGGTATCCGGCCCACGCGGCAAACCGCATCGGTGCCATGGTCGAGCAGCGTCCCGACTGGTGCATCAGCCGTCAGCGCAACTGGGGCGTGCCTATCCCCAGCTACACCTGCGCCGACTGCGGCGAGAAGGTCATGAACGACGCCACGCTCGACGCCGTCATCAAGCTCTTCCACGAGAAGGGCTCCGACGCCTGGTTCACCGACGCTCCCGAGAGTTACCTGGGCGAGGCTTGCGTTTGCCCCAAGTGTGGCGGCCATCACCTCAAGGCTGATAAGGACATTCTCGACGTGTGGTGGGACTCCGGCGTGTCCTGGAAGGCCGTCTGCGAGTATCGACCCGAGCTTGAGTACCCGGCTGACGTGTATCTCGAGGGCTCCGACCAGCATCGCGGTTGGTTCCAGAGCTCGCTGCTCACCTCGGTGGGTGCCAACGGCCATGCTCCGTACAAGGCGGTCGTCTCGCAGGGCTTCACACTCGATGGTCAGGGCCGCAAGATGTCCAAGTCGCTCGGCAACGTCATCGACCCCAACAAGGTCTGCGACGAGATGGGCGCTGACATCATCCGTCTGTGGGTTGCCTCCGTCGACACCAGCTCCGACGTCTCCATCGACCATGAGATTCTCGCTCGTACGTCCGATGCCTACCGTCGTTTCCGCAACACGCTGCGCTTCCTGCTCTCCGAGCTCGAGGGTCAGTTTGAGCCCGAGACCGACGGCGTCGCCTTTGCCGACCTGCTGCCGCTCGACAAGCTCATGGTTGCCCGCCTGACTCAGGTTCAGGCCGAGGTCGACGACGCCTACGCCAGCTACGAGTTCCCGCGCGCCTACCGTGCGCTTTATGACTTCGTGGTTACCGAGCTCTCCAACGTGTACCTCGACGCCCTGAAGGACCGTCTGTACTGCGACAAGCCCGGCTCGCTCGAGCGCCGCAGCGCCCAGACCGTGCTGGCCGAGCTCTTCTCGATGCTCATGCGCGACCTGCAGCCGATCCTGTCCTATACCGTCGACGAGGCCATGGCATATGCGCCCGCCGGCTGCGTCGATCACCAGAAGTACGCCGCGCTGCTCGATTGGTACAAGTCGCCCATCACGGTCGACGAGGCCAATGAGTTTGAGGGCGTGCTCGAGGCTTCGCTCGAGCTCCGTAGCGCCGTGACCAAGGCCCTTGAGGATGCCCGTTCTGCCGGCACCTTCACTAAGAGCCAGCAGGTCCGCGTCAAGGCGGTCGTTCCCGCCGAGATGTACGCGCTGCTGACCGGTGATAAGGCCGTCGACCTGGCCGAGTTCTACATCGTCTCCGACGTTGAGCTGACTCAGGGCGAGGAACTCTCCGTATGCATTGATGCTGCCGAGGGCGAGTGCTGCGACCGTTGCTGGAACTACCGCACCACCGTTGGCGAGTACAATGGCCACGCTCATATCTGTAAGCGCTGCGCTGATGCGCTGTAGGTTACGGCGTTCGTAGAACGCCGTAACCTACCGACGCTGCAAACCCGCCAGAGCGGCAATCTGCCTTTCAGCTTCGGCGGCATGACCATAAGGTCTATGCCGCCTTGCTTCAAGGCACCTTGCTCGCTCTGGCGGGTTTTCGCTCATATGACCCAATCCGCTGTCAAGAGCCACAATGGCCCCGCCGACCGCTTGCAATCGGTCGGCGGGGCCTGCCGTTAACCCGTCCCGGTCCG
>JAGZWV010000195.1 GCA_018378775.1 Collinsella sp.
CGTAGCGACCGGGCTGGGCTCCGGTGGGCTCGCCGTCGCGTGCCGCCAGCACGCCGTTCACAAACACGGCCTTGGCGCGGCCATGTGCCTCAAAGCCCTCGAGCGGCGTGTAGTCCACGGCCTGGTGCTGCGTCGCGGCGCTGATCGTCCAACGCGCGCAAGGATCCCACACGCACACGTCGGCATCGGAGCCCTCGGCAAGACAGCCCTTGCGCGGATACATGCCAAAAACGCGCGCCGGGCTCTCGCTCATCAGGCGGCAGAGGTCCTCGGGGCCCAGCTGGCCCTCAAAGCTCGTGGCAATCGCGACGGGACGATGCTCCACGCCGGGCCCGCCGTTGGGAATCGCGCGGAAATCGTCGCGCCCGCGGTCCTTTTGCCCGTGCAGGTTAAAGCTGCAATGATCGGTCGCAATAGTATCGATCTCGCCGGCCACAAGCGCCTCGCGCAGCGCGGCACGGTCACCGGCATGGCGCAGCGGCGGGCTCATCACGTACTTGGCGCCCGCAAAGCCGTCCTCGCCCTGCTCCAGATAGCAGGTGTCGTCGAGCATCAGATACTGAGGGCAGGTCTCGACATAGATATTCTTCTGCCCGCGCGCTTTGGCAGCACGGATGGCCTCGAGCCCCAGCTTGGTCGAAAGGTGCACCACGTTGACCGGAGCGTCCCCGGCCAAGTGAGCCAGATACAGCAGGCGGCTCACGGCCTCGGCCTCACACACGTCCGGACGGCTGAGCGCATGGCCCTCGGGCCCGTGGATACCCTGCTCAAACACGCGCTTCTGCAGCGCGTTGACCAACGTGCCGTTCTCGCAATGCACGCACAGTATGCCGCCAATACGCTTGAGCTCCTCGAGCACCTCGAGCGTCTCGGCATCGTCCAGGCGCAGATGATCATAGGCAAAGTAGGTCTTAAACGACGACACGCCCGCCTCGCGCATGGCCGAAAGATCGGCGCGGTTGCGTTCATTCCACTCGGCGAGTGCCATATGAAAAGCGTAGTTTGCCGTGCAGGTTCCGTCGGCGCGGCGATGCCACTCGGCCAAGGCATCGGGCATGGTCACGCCGCGATCGGCCGTCGCGTAGTCCACGATGGTCGTCGTACCGCCGCAGGCAGCCGCGCGCGTACCGGTCTCAAAGCTATCGGCTGTCCAATCCATGCCGGTCCAGCACTGCATGTGCGTGTGG
>JAGZWV010000052.1 GCA_018378775.1 Collinsella sp.
GATTAGTTTGAGAAGAAGTCGACAGTACATTTGGAAGCACCTACGTTCCTCAAAGCATCGTTAGATTAATAATGACAGACCGAATGAAGATGCGTGCGACGGGGGTGAGGCGAATGACTGAGCGGTATCGATACGCGGGTTCAACGGTATTATATTGACCACATAGATTTTTAACTTGCATTTCTACCCGCCCTTTTCGTAGAGTCGCCGATACGTGCTTAGCGCACCCTCGGCGCGTCCGGCAGGCTTTGCGAAATGGGATCCAGGAGACTTCGGCGCAGCATCATCTTGCGGAATGCTTCTAATGAGCCTCCCATCCTTCAAAAACAGAATCTCATCGCACAGCCTATCGACCGAATCCAAGATGTGGGATGACATGATGATGCACGTACCAGAATCGGCCAGCTTCCTGAGAATCTCGGAATGCAAGTCCACCCTGCTGGGGTCGAGCGCGTTCATGGGCTCATCTAATAGAAGGTACCGCGCGCCCGTCGCATACGCAATCGCCAGGGTAAGCTGCTGCTTCATGCCCTGGCTCAGAGTGCGGATCCTCATCTTCGCGAACTCGCCTATCTGCGTTTGTTCCACTATCTCTTCGATATCGCGAGCATGCGGCCACATATCGCAAACCATCTTGAGGTGATCTTCCGCACGCAATCCGGGATACAGCAGCGTCCCCTCACCAGGTGCATAGAAGATCATAGAACGGACCTCTCTCGCACCCGTACCCTGCACCTCATCCAGAACGATGCTCCCGTCCACGCGAGGACCCGGCAAACCTGCCATCGCACGCAGCAACGTCGTCTTTCCATGCCCGTTCGGAGCGACGAGACCGTAGACCGTACCCGGGGCAAACTCAGCGTTCACCGAATCTACGAGCACCTTCTTTCCATAAGAGATCGTCAGCGTTTGAAGGTCAATCATCGAGATCATCCCCTTTCGATCTTCGGAACACCCAGGCGCACCAACAACGGAGATACGGCGCCCAAGACCACCAGCAGAGCGCCCGATGCGCCGACGACCTCTCCAAAAGGCATCGCGTTCGTCCCTCGCCCAAGGAACCCAATCGTCCCCACCTGGGAAGCGGGATCAAACGAGGCGAATGGAGCCAGCAGCGCGGCGCCCATGCCCGCGCTTTCAACATGAGCGCTCAACGAACCCAACACCAAGAGAACCGCGCAAACCACTCCGGTGACAACGGGGCTGCGGCTAATCGCTGCTGTCAACGCAGCGACGACGGAAATCACGCCGTATGCCATGACCAGCAACGGAACGCTACGCAACACCGCCTCCCCCACCATGGACGTTGTCGAAGCCCCCGCTCGAATGAGAGCGACAGGATACTCCGATCCACCCGCACCGTTCTTAATCGCGGACACAACTGCAGCGGGAACCATCGACACCAAAAGCAGCGTCAAGCCAAGCAGGAGAGACAACGCAACAGCCGTCAGAAAACGCACATGCGCTGTTGCGGGGACTTGGAAAACCAGAAGGGAACGGCACTGCAGGTGGGTGCACGCAAGCGATGTGACAACCACGGGCAACAGCCAAAACAAGGAAGGAAGCGCTGCCTGGAAATACGAAAGGAGGATTAATGGGGGCATCTTCGTACTTAACTCGTAAACCTTGGGGTCCGGCAAGCTCGCGATCGACTCGAGCAGAAGGGCGCGCGCCTCCGCACGAGAAGGAGTCTCCGGCTCGATTCCGATCGATTGCAGGAGGGTCGCATCTGCCGCGCCCAGTTCGCCTCGAGCGCGCTCGTACGTCGCAAGGCTTCGAAACCCCTCCGCAGGCGTAGGCGCGTACACGAAACCCGAAAGAGCATCTCGCATGTCTTCCAGGGCCGTTTTGCCCTCGACATCCATATTCGCAGCGTCCTGCTCTAGATACCGATCTATTGAACGGAGCTCCCCATCCCTATACCGAACAGCGGAAACGTCATCAGCGTCAGGAAACACCTCGACCAGAGCCGGGGCCAGCATCGTCGTCGACATTGCAATCGCGCATACGGCGAGGGCAGGAGAATGCAGGAGCAGTTTCCCCATCGTTCTTACGTATGCAACGGCGGAGGCACAAGCGCTCGAACGAGTTGCCGCTCTCGATGCGGTGAAGGAACCTCTCTCAAGACAAATCGGGGGCATCGGGCGCGCGCAGCCGCTCTTTCCAGCAACGCAAAGCAGGCTAATTGCCAGCACCTCGATCCCGATTGCGCATACGAGGGTAATCGCGCCACGCTCGAAGCAAAGTCCGGGCAGATTCACTATCTGCGTTGTCGGGTACGGGCTATAGGCGCCGACGGTCAACTCGGTGTTCGCATACGAAAGGGGATTCAACAGGGCGAACTCACGTAAAGCGATGGATCTTCCGTAATACCCGGGAACCATCGTCACCCCCATCAGGGCACATACGAACACGATTCCAAGCGTAGGGTTATTGGCAATCTTCACGGCAAGGTGAACGACAAGCGAGATGAACGCTGCCACCAAGAATTGCAAGATGGCCGCCTGCGCGAACACCAGCCAAGCCGGTTTGATAACCGGAGTCGCATATTGAATGTAGCCTATCGGATAGAACAGCGAGCCCGGGCCATTCTTCACAAGCGCGGCGATTATCCCTGGAAGATTGATGGCAAAGACGGCAAGCATCGCAAAAACACTCGC
This sequence comes from Collinsella sp., assembly GCA_018378775.1. Classification (GTDB taxonomy): domain Bacteria; phylum Actinomycetota; class Coriobacteriia; order Coriobacteriales; family Coriobacteriaceae; genus Collinsella. Next base: position 2,661 of record JAGZWV010000052.1, read on the forward strand.
CCATACGCTCGATGCAACAAGCCTGTCCAGCTCACCCATCGGTGCCTGGATGATGAGCTTTTCGCGTTTGTTAAGACGCGCGGCAAGGAACGAGACGGCAACGGCCGTTGCGGCCCATAGCAAGTACTCCTTCGATCCGTCATAAAAGGAGTACGCTCCATCCGATACCTGCAGAAACGGAAGCAGAGGAGAGAGCGGCGCCAAGACAAGACGCCCCGCGGCAAGAGGGTACAGAAGCGCGGGCATGCTTGATGAAGAGGTATAGACGCCCTCCTCCCCCGCATTCACAAGCGCATCCGCATAGGATGCTGACAATTCCTGCTCAACACGGGTTATTCCCGACTCGAGGTATTCAACCCGTCCGTCGATGCCAGCCGCACTCCTGAAGACTGGCAAAGCACAAAGAACCATCAACGCAGCAACGGCAACACGGAGCGACCTAGAGGAGAGGAGCGACCTAAAGATCACCTTCGAGATTTTGAACATACGTATCACCAGCTCGTTTCAACACGATTCAGCCCGATGCGCGGGGTTACGGTTGCAGCATGCTGTGATTACTTGCCGGCAAAGTCAATTTAACATAAACTGTTAAAAAGTAACCTGAGTTTTTTAAATTCTTCGGAGGTTATTATGAGTTCCGACAATCGCACTCCCCGGCTTCATTCCTTCCGCATCGCATGTGCGATAGCCTCTGCGACCCTTTGCGCCACCGCCATCGCACAAGTGGCGTTCTCCTTAAAGCCAGCAATCGAAGTGCTCGACAACCCTGTAATTGCAGACTCCCCCGCGTATCCAGCCCTTGCGATCTCGACATTGGTCCCTGCCGTCATCGGTATCGCTACGACCATCCTCAGCGCCGTTCTCGTGTGGACGATCAAGAGCGGAGACCCCTTCAAGAAAGGGTCTGCGACATGCTTGAAGGTGCTCGGCATTCTCTTCGTTGTTCAAGCTGCCACCAGCCTCTACGCCGGCTCACTCAAAACCTCCGTTTCGATGTTTGGCGGCGAGGGGGCCGTCGGCGCCCAAGAGATCGCTTCATCATTCGATTGGACCTCTCTGGTTCTCGGCATCGTCCTGTTCATGCTTTCCCAGCTCTTCTTGTACGCCCGAGAGCTGTACCTCGACTCCGACGAGATTGCGTAAGGAAACGCCATGCCCGTAATTGTTCGCCTCGACAAGATCATGGCCGAGCGAAAGATTTCCTCGAACGAACTTGCCGAAAGGATTGGAACCACGCCCGTGAACCTGTCCCGTATTAAAAAAGGGCATATTCGCGGCATTCGCTTCAACACACTCGAGCAGCTATGCCTCGCCCTTCGTTGCCAACCCGGAGACCTTCTCGAAGTCATGAGCGAAGAGGATGCCCGAAAGGAGTTCGGACTCGATTGGTCCGCCGAGGATTAGAGGGCGGTCGTACTCGCCCTGCACACGGGGATGCGAATCGGCGAGGTCTGCGGCCTTCGGTGGTGCGATGTGGATTTCGAGACGGGCCTGATCTCGATCAGACACTCGGTGGCGTACGCGAAGGGAATGGGTTCGTTCATCAAGGACACCAAGACCCATGACGCCAGGGGTATCCCCATCGACCCGGTCGGCCTACTCCCCTTCCTGAAGGAGACCCACGAGATCGACTGCGGAAAGCTGCGCTTGCGCGGCCTTACCGGGGCGGTCGAGATCGGGGACTGCTACATCCTGTCGGAGCCGGGCGCGACCTTCGCGACGACAAGCTATATCCGCAGGGCGTTCAAGACGTTCTCGGAGACCAACGGCCTCATGGGCACCAACGACGAGCTGATCACGTTCCACGGCCTTCGCCACACGTTCGCAACGCAGTGGATCCGCCAAGACGGCGATATCAAGGCGCTCCAATCGATCCTCGGCCACAAGGACGCCATGGCGACGCTCAACGTCTACGCCGACATCGAGCCCATCTCCAAAATCCATAACATGCTGCGCGCCACGCCGTGCCTTTGGCGCGGGCACCTCGGGCCGAGGGTCGATCCGGGTCCCATGTTCCAACAGAGGATCCAGGAGTCCATCGAGACGCTCCAGGCGTTCGGCTACGGCATCACCGAGCCGGACGACCGAAATATCGCCATACGCGACGTGAAGACGAACAGTTGGCTCTAGCTCACCGAGTACGCGGCAGTGCTGGGCCCATCCCAACTGAGGTCACGGTGGTCCGATAGGGGCGCCGCCCGCGGCATGCGCCGCGGAGCGGTATCCCCTACCGAAGGGCGGGGATGCCCTCCGCTTCCAGTTCGGAATCAGCCGTCGGAGGCGTTCGGCTGACTGCGGGAACGGCCTGTCCGCTCAATGTGTTCGGCTGAGATCGGAAATCAACCCAACACGAGCCGGACACGCGCCAGACGGCTCTTCCCCGTACGGCCTTCCCCCTTACGCTCATGTTGCAGGCATGTAACGCCGCAGCGAGCGCGCCTTTTTTGCGCCAGACAGGTACAATGATGAACACTGTACCGTAGCGGAGCGCCCCGCGCGCGCCGCAATCACGCGAAAGGGTTTCCCATGGCCGAGATCTCGTCCTCCCGTATCGTCATCACCGTCCTTGGCAAGAACCGCCCCGGCATCGTCGCCGGCGTCACCCGTGTTCTGGGCGAGGCCAACGTCGACATCCGCGACATTACGCAGTCCATTATCGAGGACATCTTCACCATGACCATGCTGGCCGACACCGCCGAGTCCAAGCTCGACTTCGCCGAGCTGCAGAAGGCCCTGGCCGAGGCAGGCGAGCTTTCGGGCGTCAACGTGTCCATCCAGCGCGAGGACGTTTTTAACTTTATGTACCGCCTGTAGCGAACAAGCCGCTCGGGGCAGCTTGACGTCATATCGTCCAAGCGCGCGGCCCCAAAGCGGACCGGAGAGGAGCGCGCATGGCCTACGACGCCAAGAAAATCTACTACCGCTTCGACGATCACCTGAGCCGCCTGGTTCTGGATTACGAAGCAAGCCGTCAGATTTCGCCCGAAAGCGAAAACCTCTACCACGGCCTGCCGACCGACCCTTATGACGAGGACCTGTTCGTAGAGCACAACGTCAAGCGCGGCCTGCGCAATGCCGACGGCTCGGGCGTGGTCGCGGGTCTCACCCGTATCTCGGATGTGCATGGCTACAACAAGGTCGACGGAAAGGTCGTGCCCGATCAGGGCAAACTCACGCTTCGTGGCTACAGCATCGAGGACCTGGTCAACAACGCCCAGGCCGAGGATCGCTATGGCTACGAAGAGGTCGCCTACCTGCTCATCACGGGCTCGCTGCCCACCAAAGAGGAACTCGACGGTTTTTGCGGACGCCTGGGTGCTTTTAGGCATCTGAGCGACGAATACGTCCGCGAGTTCCCCATGACCACGGTGTCGTCGAGCATCATGAATGTGCTTCAGCGCGCCGTGCTGCTGCTCTACGCCTTCGACGCCGAGCCCGACGCCATAACACCCGAGCACGAAATCGACGTCGCCATCTCCATGCTCGCCCGTCTCCCCCGCATCGCCGCCTTCGCGCATATGGCCTCGGTCGCCAAGCGCCGCGGCTCCGAGGTTCATGTACCGCACCCCACACCCGGCCTCTCAACCGCCGAAACCATCCTGCAGGTGCTACGCGGCGGCATGGCGTTCACCCGCGATGAGGCGATGCTGCTCGACGTGATGCTCATGCTGCATGCCGAGCACGGCGGCGGCAACAACTCCACGTTCGCCTGCCGCGTGCTGTCCTCATCGGCCACCGACCCGTATTCCGCCTACGCCGCGGCTATCGGCTCGCTCAAGGGCCCGCGCCACGGCGGCGCCAATGCCAAGGTCGTGTCTATGCACGAGGACATCCGCGCGCATGTCTCCAACTGGGAGGACGAGGACGAGGTCGCGGCCTACCTGGGCAAGATCCTCGACAGGCAGGCTTTCGACGGCACGGGCCTCATCTACGGTATGGGCCACGCCGTCTATACGCTCAGTGACCCGCGCGCCGAGGTGTGCCGCCGTTACGCGCGCACGCTTGCCGCCAAGAAGGACTTGGGCGAGGAGTTCGCGCTCATCGAGCGCATCGAGCGCCTGGCACCGCAGGTGATGCGCGACCACGGCATGACCAAGCCCATCTGCGCCAACATCGACCTGTACACGGGCTTTATCTACAAGATGCTCGGCGTGCCCGAGACGCTCTTTACGCCGCTATTCGCCGTCGCCCGCATGGCCGGCTGGTCGGCGCACCGCATGGAAGAGCTCTTCTGCGCGCACCGTATCATCCGCCCCGCCTATCGTCCGGTGATCGAGCCGCTGGAGTACAAGCCGCTCGCCGACCGCTAGGACGCGGACCGTTATAGAACTCGAGCGTGGTCAGGGACCCAAGCCCTCGGCCACGCTTTTTATGCCAGTAGAAAGGATCGCAACGAATGATTGTGTTTTCCGATATGGATGGGACGCTGCTGACGAGCGATAAGCAGATGAGCGATGCCACCTGGGCAATGCTCGACGAGCTCGCACGTCGTGGCATCGAGTTTGTTCCCTGCACGGGACGTCCACTGTCGGGCATCTTTGAGCCCATTCTCGCCCATCCCGCCGTGCACTACGCGGTCTGTGCCAACGGCGCCAGCGTCTGGCAGCTCGACGAGGATACGCCCACCGACGCCTCGCGCGCCACGTGCATCTTGAGCCGTCCGCTCGACCGTGGCATTGCCCACCGCATCCATCGCATTGCCGCCGGCCACGATGTGACCTTCGATATCTTCGCGGATGGGCAGTGCTTCCTCCCCCGCTCGCTATACGGGCGTCTGGATGAGTTCTGTGGCGGCGACCCCCACATCGCGGCTTCGCTCAAGCGCACACGAACACCGATCGACATGGATATCGACAGCAAGATCGACGAGGTCGAGACGCTCGAACGCATCGCCATGTACTGGCACGACCCGGCCGATCGCGACGCCATCGCAGCAGAGCTCGACACGCTCGGAGGCATTGAGGTCACGCGTTCGTACGCCATGAATATCGAGGTCATGGGTGAGGGCGCCACCAAGGGGACGGCCCTCACGTGGTTATGCGAGCACCTGGGCGAGCGTCTCGCCGACGCCTGGGCGTTCGGCGACAACATCAACGACATCCCCATGCTACAGGCAGCGGGCCACGGCATGGCCATGATCAACGCCGAGTCCGAAGACCGCGAGGCCGCCGACGCCATCACCGAATACGACAACGACCATGACGGCGTCGCCCGCACCATCATGGCCGCCCTCGCTTAGCGGCAGCAACCCGGGAGGGTAGCTAATTTGGGGACAGTCTTCACGGAGCGCCGCAAGGACCGTCCCCCACTGCCGGCAGATAAGGAACGTCCCCATCTGCCGGATTAAGCGAGGCTCTCCAAAACGTGGCGAAGCTCCTGCTGGACGGCGTGGTCGCGGTTGCGCCCCACCACGCGATCGGCAACGGCCTTGAGCGCGGGACGTGCATTTTCCATCGCGCAGCCCGTGCCGACAAAGCGAATGATCTCGTAGTCGTTCATCGAGTCGCCAAACGCCATGACCTCGTCGCGTTCGACGCCATAGTGCTCCATGAGCTGCTCGATTCCCGAGGCTTTCGACACACCGGGCTGCATGGCATCGATCCATGCGTTGCCCGAAGGCGCAAAAGTAAAGAGCTGACCAAGTTCGCGCTGTAGCACGTACGCGCTGTCCATAACCGCACTGTCGTCGCAAAAGATACTCGCTTTGATGATATTTACGCTGGGATCGGGCAGCTCCCAAATGCGCTCGGCATTGGGAAGGTCCTTATCGACCTCACGCACGAACTTGCACTCGTCATCGAGCAGGAAGGACTTGGTTCGGTCAAAGAGCGCAAGATGCAGATTGGGAAACGTCCTGACGGCTTGGGCGAGCCTTCGAATCGCCAGGTGGGAATACACCTCACGGTCTACCATCTTACCGTCGGCGTAGACCTGGGCGCCGTTAGCGGCGACAAAGTCCATCTTGTCGCGAACGGGCGCAAAGAACTCGCACAGGCGATCGTAGCGACGACCTGACGATGCAGCGAAATGCACACCATGCTCGTGTAGCGCCAGAATCAATTCGTAGGTCTCGGGAGGCACCTGGCCGTTTTCGTCAAGCAGTGTGCCGTCCATATCGGATGCAATCAGTTTAAACATAGAAAAGCTCCCTTCGGGCTTGTTGGAATCGAACGCGTATCCGATTCCAACGTACCCAAAGGGAGCTCAAATAAGACTCCGCGGGCGTAAACGTTACAAGGACCTGGCAAATAGCTCACACATGCCAGAGGCCCTACGGTCGCGGCGTCAGGCAGCCCGCCAAAGAGCGTCCCCAATGACTAGTCGTTTAAGAACGTCCCCGATGACTAGTCGGCGTAGGTGAAGGTTGTAACGTCGAACATGCCCTCGGGGCGGATGCGGAGCGTCGGGATGACCGGCAGGGGCAGGAAGATGATGCCCATGATGGGGTCGAGCGGCGGCTCAATACCCATGGCGCGCGCCTTGACCATAAAGTCATCGTGCTGCGCGGCAACGTCCTCGGCCGTGCCCTCGCTCATCAGGCCACCGAGCGCCAGCGGAATGCGCGCCACAACCTCGCCGTTGCGCACCAGCACGTGGCCGCCCTGGCCCACGGCCTCAACGGCAGCCATCATATCGGCGGCGTTGTCGCCCACCACGCACACGTTGTGCGAGTCGTGGCCGATCGTGGAGGCAATGGCACCACCGGTGATGGTAAAGCCACGCACCCAGCCGCGACCGATATGCTTGCCAACCAGGCCCAGGCCAGCGGGGCCGTCGCCGTCGACGCCCTCGGCCTGCAGCGACACGCCGCGGCCATGGCGCTCGATAAGCATAATGCGACGCAAGTCCTCGGCGCTCTCGGGGCGGGCCATACCCGTGATAGCCATACCCGGGATGACATCGATAACGGCCTCGCCCGGCTTAAAGGCATAATCGAATACGTCGAGCGAAAGCTTCGGCAGCTTAACGGAAGCACGCAGCTCATCGGCAAGAGAGGCGACATCGGCCGTCTCGGGTGCGACCTCGCCCACAAAGGTGCCATCCTGCGCCACCAGAGCACCGGCGGCATATACGCGATGCGGAGCCTTGGCAAACGTCAGGTCATCAAGCAACAGCAGGTCGGCGCGCTTGCCCGGGGCGATTGCGCCGCGGAGCTCGTGCGGGTCGCGGCAGCCGTGGTCCAGGCCAAATGCCTCAGCCGTGGAAAGGGACGCCATGGAGATGGCGACCACCGGGTCGACGCCGACCTCGATGGCCACGCGGCAGGCATTGTCGATCATGCCGGTCGAAAGAGCATCGGAGGGAGCGCGGTCGTCGGTCGCAAAGCAGCAGCGGCGGGCGCGCGCGGGATTCTCCAGCAGCATCGGCGATAGATTGGCCAGGTCATGGCTGCACGTGCCTTCACGCAGCATCACATACATGCCGCGAGATAGCTTGTCGAGTGCCTCCTCGGGAATCGTCGACTCGTGGTCGGCGATAATGCCCGCTGCGGCATAGGCATTGAGGTCCTTACCGGCAACGAGCGGCGCGTGGCCGTCAACCTGCTTGGACGGCGTCTGGTTGGCAGCATCGATGCGAGCACAGGTCTCGGGGTCGGCC
>JAGZWV010000196.1 GCA_018378775.1 Collinsella sp.
GCTGCCAACCGAAGCCGAACTGACCGCGGAATTTGGCTGCACGCGCAATACCGTCCGCCGCGCTTTGAGCATGCTGGCCGACGGGATGTTTGTGCAGCCCATACACGGCAAGGGCGTGCGCGTTATTTGGCTTAAGGGCGAAACCGACATGTTGGGCGCACTCGAAGAGGTTGAGTCGTTTGGCGAGTTTGCAAAGCGCAACAATGCCGTTGCATCGACGGACGTTAAGTCTTTTGAACATCTGGTCTGCACCGAGCAGCTCTCTCGTCGCCTGGGCTTTAGGGTGGGCGAGGAGCTTATTCGCGTAGTGCGTGTCCGAAGCCTCAACGGCAACGCGCGCCAAGTGGACCATGGCTATTTTTTGGCGTCGATCGCCAAGGGCCTGACCCCCGAGATCGCGGCAGATTCTATTTACGGCTATCTGGAGCACAAGCGCGGTGTCAAAGTGATGGCGAGCCGTCGTACGGTGAGTGTCGAGCTCGCCAACGATGAAGACTGCAGCTATCTTGACCTCGGCAAATACAACTGCGTTGCCGTCATGGAGAGTCAGTCGTACACCTCGGATGGCATCTTGTTTGAGGTGACGCACACTCGCACACACCCCGAGATCTTCCATTACCGCGTCAATTCCAAGCGATAGCCGGCTAGCTCGCAGCCTGACGAGACTCATGCCCTCAAAGAGAAAACGCCCGGTCAAACCGACGATGCATCGGCTTGACCGGGCGTTTTCTCTGCATTCGATAACAAATAATTGTTTATACAAAACTTGTCAAGTATCAAGTTGAAATTACCGTTCACCGAAGTTTTTCTACCGCTCTAGTAATACTTGTTCAAACAACTAGCCAAATAGCGTATCGTACAAATCAGCAAAAGGGGCAAAGTCCCCGAGCCAATCTCCGAAGGCGGCGGCAAAGGGTGCCGCCACGGTGTGAAAGGGTGGATTGTAATGAAGAACGAAATGAGCAGAAGGCAGTTCCTGGGCTTTGCTGGTTCCGCGGCTGCGGTTTTTGGTCTGGGTCTCGTGGGCTGCGGTGGTTCTGCCGGCTCCGGCTCCTCTGCTTCTGGTGACGCTGCCGAGGTCTACTTCCTCCAATTCAAGCCCGAGGTCGACAAGGAGTGGAAGGAGATCGCCAAGGCCTATAAGAAGGAGAAGGGCGTCGAGGTCAAGATCGTGACCGC
>JAGZWV010000197.1 GCA_018378775.1 Collinsella sp.
GCCGTCGGGTTGCTCGACGTTGGCGTAGTCGGGTGCGATGTCCATCATGGCGCTGATCGATTTACGGCTCTTGCCCACGGCGTATGCCTGGAACAGCTCGCCGACCTGGTAGAACAGCATGACGGCGGCGCCTTCGGCCATGTGCGGATCGGTGTCGGGGAAGAGCACCATGGCAAACGCGCCGATGGTCGCGACGGCCATGAGGAAGCTCTCGTCGAACGCCTTGCCGCGGCGGATGTTGTTGTATGCCTTTTGGAGCACGTCGTAGCCGGCAATCAAAAAAGGCACGAGGAACAGTGCGAAGCTGGCGTAGATGTCGCCCGGGGTGCCGAATGCGGCAGTGAGGGTGCCGAGCTCATCGAGGGCGTACACCACGGCAAAAATGCCCAGCGCTACCAGGATGCGGTTGCGCTTATGCTCGAGTGACTCTTTTTTCTTGCGCTTCTTCTTTTTCTTCTTGGGGTCGGCGGTGGCCATGACTCGTATCCTCCCATTTGAATGTATGAACACTCGCTCATATAATTTCGCGAGCAAAGGCCGCGGCAAGCGCGGCCTTGCGGGTTGGCGTAAACCTGGGCTAGAGAATGATCTCGCAGTCCGGCTCGGCGTCGGCCGTAAACTCCACAACGCGGTCAAGGACCTCGTCGAACTCGGCGTCATCGGCCTCGAGCGTCAGCTTCTGGGTCATAAAGTTGACGGACACGGATTTGACGCCCTCGAGCTTGGCCAGCTCGTCCTGAAGCTCACGCGCGCAGTTGGCGCAGTCGATCTCGTCGAGCTTGAACTGCTTTTTCATGGTGGATTCCTTTCCCCGTATTTGCGGCTTGGGTGCAGGCCGCGCTGGTACCGTGGTTGGTTGCTATTCGCAGATATGGCTCATGCCCTGGTTGAGCATGGTGTAGACGTGGTCGTCGGCGAGCGAGTATAGGATATTGCGCCCGTCGCGCCGGAATTTAACCAGGTGCGACTGCTTGAGTGTGCGCAGCTGGTGCGACACCGCGGACTGCGAGGTTTCGGTCGCTTCGGCGATGTCTGCCACGCAGAGCTCGCGGCCCATGAGGGCATAGAGGATCTTGATGCGCGTGGTGTCGCTGAAGACCTTGAACAGGTCGGCGAGGTCGTAGAGAAGCTCCTCGTCGGGAAGGTCCTCGGGCGAGCAGGTGGTGGGGATCGCGGG
>JAGZWV010000198.1 GCA_018378775.1 Collinsella sp.
GATAAGGCCCACGTGCTTGGATCCGGCCTGGTGATGGCGCCAGGTGTCCTTAGCGGGCACATCGATATCAAAGCCGTGATGCCCATGATGCTTGAGCGAGCCCACGCGCAGGCCGCGGCGAGTGAGCTCGGCGATAACCTTCTCGACGAGCGTGGTCTTGCCCGAGTTCTGGTAGCCGATAAACGCGATTGCTGGGGCGGCCGGGGTGGGAGCTGCGGGCACGGCCGGGGCGGATGCGCTCGCGGGCACGGTGCCATCAGTAGCGGCGGCCTCGGCAGCAGCAGCTTGACGTTCCGCGCGATCCCACACGCCCGAGCGTCCGCCCTCCTTGTGCAGCAGGCGCACATCGACGATCTCCATACCACGATCAACGGCCTTGCACATGTCGTAGATGGTCAGGCATGCGGCACTCGCACCGGTCAGTGCCTCCATCTCAATGCCGGTCTTGCCCGTCACACCGGCCGTGACCAGCACATGGAAGCCGACCTGTCCGTCCGGACGCGCCGGCGCCCAGCCCTCGGGCGCGTCCTCGGCCGGCATTCCTGCCGCAGCGATGGGCGCAATGTCGCACTTGCTCTTGGTAATGAGCAATGGATGGCACATGGGGATGATGTCGCTCGTGCGTTTGATGGCCATAATGCCCGCCACGCGTGCGCAGGCAAGCACGTCGCCCTTTTTGGCGCGGTCCTGCAGCACCATGGCTTGCGTCTCGGGATGCATGAGGATGGTGCCCTCGGCGATGGCGATGCGGTGCGTCTCGGCCTTGTCAGACACGTCGACCATGCGCACCTCGCCCTTGGCGTCCACGTGCGTCAGCTCGTCGCGGCGTGCGTCGCGGGTGGAGTCGGTGTCGTTGTCGCTCACGGACGGCTGCACGGCCGCGGACGCGGCGTCTTTGTTGGCAGACGTGGCTTTGTGGGCAGACATCGCGGCCCTGCGAGCGGCCTTGGTGGCATCGGCGTACCTGCTCTTGGCCATATGATCATCCTCCGATTTGGGACATAAATCGTTGCGTGCCCTCAATTATCGCGTGTTCCTGCGGTTTGTGGGCCACGGCATCGCGCCAAATCGAAAGTACCTGCATATCATCACCACGGCGCAGCGCCTCACGCACCGAATACTCGGCATCGCTAAACAGGCACGGACGCACGTTGCCATCGGCCGTCAG
>JAGZWV010000199.1 GCA_018378775.1 Collinsella sp.
CGGCGTCTTGGGTCCGGTCGACGCCGACCGTCCCGAGCTTATGGTGTGCGAGCACTGCCTGCTGACCGCCGAGGGCGTCTGCGCCACCGATGCGACGGGGCAGGTCCATTGTCGTGACTGCTCTCGTCGTCAGCAAACGCGCTATTTAGTTGAACATGACGGTACGCGTCTGCCGGTCGCCGTTGACGCGTGCGGCAGGACGAGGATTTTCCTGTCGTAGGTGCCGCGTCGCGTCAGTTTGTTATAATATGAGAGTTTATGGACTTCCAGCACCGCCGTATCCGGCGAGGGTGCTATAGCAAAAGGAGGATACCCAATGCTGTCTGTCGACGAGCAAATGCGTATCATCACCTCGGGCGCCGCGCAGATCGTCCCCGAGGCCGACCTTCGCAAGAAGCTTGAGAAGGGCGAGCCCCTCAACATCAAGCTCGGCGTCGATCCCACCAGCCCCGACCTGCACTTGGGACATGCCGTGCCCCTGCGCAAGATGCGTCAGTTCCAGGACCTGGGCCACAACGTCACCCTTATCATCGGTAACGGCACCGCGCTGATCGGCGATCCTTCGGGCAAGAACTCCACGCGTCCGCAGCTTTCGCAGGAGCAGATCGAGGCCAACGCCGAGACCTACGTGAGCCAGGCCATGAAGATCCTGGATCCCGAGAAGACCACCATCGTGCACAACGGCGACTGGATCCTTTCGATGGACCTGGCCGGCCTGCTGCAGGTGTGCTCCAAGTTCACCGTCGCCCGCATCCTTGAGCGCGATGACTTTACCAAGCGCTACCAGTCTCAGACGCCGATCGCCCTGCATGAGTTCCTGTATCCCGTGATGCAGGCCTTCGACTCCGTGCAGATCAAGGCCGACGTGGAGATGGGCGGCACCGATCAGCTCTTCAACCTGCTCGCCGGCCGTGAGCTCATGGAGAAGATGGGCATGGAGCCCCAGATCGCGCTCACCATGCCGCTGCTCGAGGGCACCGATGGCGTTCGTAAGATGTCCAAGTCCTACGGTAACTACATCGGCCTGACCGACGCGCCCAAGGACATGTTCGGCAAGACCATGTCCATTCCCGACGAGATGATCGGCAAGTACTATCGTCTGGCCAGCTCGCTCACCCCGGCCGAGGTCGACAAGATCGACGCCGCCCTGGCCGATGGTTCTGCCGAC
>JAGZWV010000200.1 GCA_018378775.1 Collinsella sp.
CACGGGTGCCGATCACCACCTTCACCTGTCCCAACGCCACAGCCAGATAGGTGCGATACCGGTCGGCCGCGGGCATGGTCTCCGCGTTAAGCACGGCGACGTCGCCCACCCAGCCGCCGGCCGGAGCAGGGGCGAACGGTTTGAGCCCATAATTGCGCAGCATAGGCATCAGGTCTTCGACCTCGCGCATGGTGGGCAATTCAACCACGGCAGCTTTACCGGCACTCAGCGCAGTGGCCACCATCCATGCCATGTTCCGTTGCCACTCCTGTGCACCGGGCAGCGAATCAAACACAAAAGATTGGAAACGCTGACCGGTAAGCGCATCATGAAGCACATTGACGTCGGCGTAATTGGCGGTCAGACGACGATACCCCTGCGCAGCCCCCTCCGAAACGGTACTGGCAACGGCAAAGGTAGAGCCAGCAGGCATGGTCCCATCGGGATTGGTGCCACGCCCGGCAAAACCGCCTTGCGTATTATCTGGTAGGGAGCCGCCGACCGGTCGGCGGAACGACGCGGCTAACCGCTGTTCGGCCTCCACCTTGGCCACGCGCGGTGGCACAGCGAAACGCAGAATATTGGCCCGTGTGCCGCCATAGGCTTTGGCAATCAGACCGATATCCTCACGCATCGATGCGGGAACCAGCACATCGGGGCTCAACACCCGTTCAATATAGCGAATCGAAGAGCGCGGGGTATCGCTGGTATCGGTGCGTGCCCAGATCACGCCGCTGACCCTTTGACCGCCAAACCGCACGCGCACCAGCACACCCGGTTGTGCGGCCTCGCTGTCTTTTTCATCAATGAAGTAATCGAATGTCTGGCCGAGGTGGAGCGCCTGCACATCCAACACGACTTGCGCTATGGGATGCTGCTCGGCCGGCGTATGCTCCGCAGGCGCACGTTTACGCCGCTTGCGGGGAGTCAGCCCCGCAAGCGTCAACTGTTCTGCGCCTGAAGTAGTCATGGCTCAACTATAAGTGCCGGAGCCGAGGTCGGTAAAATTTTACCGGCGCAGATAATCGAGCACGTGGGATAGGTCGCGGTCGTTGATGGCTTTGTCGGCGGCGAGCTGGGTCTTTGGCTTGGCACAGAACGCGAGACCCAGACCGGCGGCCTGAATCATCGGAATGTCGTTGGCGCCATCGCCCACAGCCACGGTC
>JAGZWV010000201.1 GCA_018378775.1 Collinsella sp.
CAGGCCGCGCGAACCGACCACCAGATGGCTGGCGTACCGAGATGCCACAATCAGCCCCTTGGACGCGGGAATATGGAAGGCATTCGCGCTGACCTTGACACCATCGGGAATCTCGGCCTTGGCCATCAGCCCGGCGAGAATCTCCTCGGCGCGGCGCTGACCGACCTTCACCGGTGCCACGGCGTTCTCATAGCCTGGAATAACGCCCAAATCCTTGAGCTGCCAGCAGAACATCACATGCAGCGGCGCGTCGTGCAGTCGTGCCCTCTCCAGCGCGAAGTCGAACGCGCGGCGGGAAGTCTCGGAACCATCCACACCAACCACCACCGGGCGGCGAGCCTCCTCGACCACCGGCTGAGGCTGCGAGTAGTGGACCGGCTGGTCTCCTGGCGTCAGGGCATTGGCGATGGCATCGGTCACGGTCTCATCCTCGCTGCCGGCAATGCGCACCACGGTCACCGGCACTTCGGCGGCCTCGGCCAGCGAAGCGGACAGGGACCCCATGAACCAGCGGGCCACACGGCTCAGCGAGCGGCGGCCGACCACGATCTGCTGCGAATCATGGCCGATCTGCAGCAGGGCCGAAGTGCCGGAGGCCTTCACCGAGGTGAGCTTCAGATTCGCCGGATCGAAGTCGATGCCTGCAGCGGCCTTGTCGACCCACACACGCAGCTCGTTGGCGATGTCGTGGCGGACTTTGGCCCAGGCCTCGTCGCTGTCCGGTTCGGAACCCATATCCCACGAATGCGTCCAGCCAAACACGGCGTTGACGCTCTGACCGGTTAACGAAGCCTCCTCAAGCGCCCACTTCAGCGCGGCAAAGGATTCATCGGAACTATCCACACCGACAACGATGTCGGGCTTGGTTGCAGCTTCACTCATTTCGAGCCTCCTTGTAATCGACTACGGGTGAATCTAGAACCAGCATATCGTTTTCTTCTCCTCTCACGGCGCAATTCATGGAATCCGATGAATAAACGTCATCGTGAATCGGTAGAGTAAGACGGAATGTCAATTGAGGAAGGACAAGCATGTTCGAACGGTTTACCGACCGTGCACGGCGCGTGATCGTGTTGGCGCAGGAAGAGGCGAGGGCCCTTCAGCACAACTACATCGGCACCGAACACCTGCTGCTCGGCCTGATCCGCGAAGGTGAGGGCGTGG
>JAGZWV010000053.1 GCA_018378775.1 Collinsella sp.
CTGAACAATCGTCAATATCGGTCGGAGGGGTGGCTTTGTAAAGCCGTTTGTCTCCACCCGCGTAGCGGGTGGTTTAAAGCTGGCCGCTGCGCGGCCAGCAGACTAAAGTCTTGAATGAAAAAGGACCGAGCCCGCGAAGTCGCGGACCCGGTCTTTCCGAGTCATATAGATGTGACGTTCAACTCGTCAGGTCGACTAAGCCTTGGCGGCCTCGGCGTCGGCAGGAGCCTCAGCGGCAGCGGCGCGGCCGTACTCGGCCTTGCCCATCTCGGACCACTCGGGCTCCTCGTCGGGCATGGAACCGGCCTCCTTGCCGAAGAGCTCCTTGAGGCAGTTGACGGCGACGATGAGGCCCAGGACCATCAGCAGGACGGCGAAGACAAGCTGCAGGCCCTTGGTGGCGGCGACGGAGACGGCGGCCGTGGTGGCGGTAGCCGGGATGGTACCGAAGAAACCGTAGGCCTGGACGGCGGTCATGCAGCCCATGGCGCTCTGGACCAGCGAGGTGAAGGTGCAGCAGAGCAGGAAGGCGACGGGCACGTAGAGCATCCAGCCCTTGCGGCCGGTGCACTTACAGAACACGGCGAGGGTGATCATGGTCATGCCGCCGAGCAGCTGGTTGGAAGCACCAAAGAGCGGCCAGATGTTGGCATAGCCACCAAAAGCGAGGGCGAGACCGGGAAGCAGGGTAACGACCGTGGCGAACCAGGGGTTGCCGAGGACCTTCATGTAGCCGGCCTTGGACTCGATGGCCAGGGCATCGTTGGTCTGGGCAAAGAACTCGGAGAACGAAGTGCGGGCGATGCGGGCGACGGCGTCGAGCGAGGTCAGGGCCAGAGCGGAGACGTTCATGGTCATAAAGACAGTAGCGAGCGTGCCGTCAACACCGAAGGCCTGCATACCGCGGGAGATGCCAGCGGCGAAGATCTGGAACGGGGTGGAAGCGACACCGGCGTTGAGGGCGCCGGTACCGGCGGTGTTCATATCGGAGAACATGATGCCGGCGACGATGATGGCAAGGATGCCGACGAAGGACTCGACGATCATGGCGCCGTAACCGACCTTGACGGCGTCCTGTTCCTTCTCGACCTGCTTAGAAGAGGTGCCGGAAGAAACGAGGCTGTGGAAACCGGAGAGAGCACCGCAAGCGACGGAGACGAACAGGACCGGGAACATCATGCCGGAGGCAGTGGAGAAGCCGGTGAAGACCGGAGCGGTCATCGTAGCCTGACCGTTGACGCCCAGGACGACGATGCCGAGGACAGCGCAGACGATCATGACGATCATCATGATGGAAGTGAGGTAGTCACGCGGGGTCTTGAGCATCTGGATGGGCATAGCGCCAGCGAAGACCAGGTAGACCATGACGACGGCGAACCACTGGAACTTATCCAGGTAGACCGGGAACTGCATACCGACGGCGAACATGAGAACCATGAGGACAACGCCGGTGACGAACTCGGCAGCGCCGGTGAGGTTGAACTTCTTCTGGGCCCAACCAAAGGCGATAGCGACGAAGGTGAACAGGATGGAGATGGTACCAGCGCAGCCGGCGGCATAGGACTTGGTGAAGTCGATGGCACCGGTAGCAGCACCAGAAGCGTCAACGGCCGGGGTGAACATGAACGTCTTGCAGACCATGTCGGTGAAAGCGGCGATGACGATGATGCAGAACAGCCAGCAGAACAGCAGGAACAGGCGACGGCCGGTCTTGCCGATGTACTTCTCGATGAGCTGAGCGAGCGACTTGCCGTTGTTCTTCATCGAAGCGTACAGGGCACCAAAGTCGTGGACGGCACCAAAGAAGATGCCGCCGACGAGGACCCAGAGCACGACGGGCAGCCAGCCAAAGGCCATGGCGACGATCGCACCCGTGACAGGGCCAGCACCGCAGATCGAGCTGAACTGGTGCGAGAACGCGGTGAAGGCGGAGACGGGCGAGAAGCTCTTGCCGTCCTTCATGCGCTTGGCCGGCGTGAGGGCCTCTTTGTCAACGCCCCACTTGTTGGCCAGCCATCGGCCGTAGCCCAGATAGCCGCAGGCGAGCACCGCCGCGGCCACAACCATGAGCAAAACTCCGTTCATTACATTTCCTCCTCTAAAAAGAACTTCCTAGACATAAAAAATGAGGGCCGTCGGTTGCGCTCGACGGCCCTCATCTTCATCAGCCGCCCGTTATCGTACGGGCTAGCTGTATGTGCTAACCCGCATCAGATAATTACTACGCTGATAATGTTTAGCTGATGCGTGAACATGTCTAAGAAATCCTCTTCAATCATGATGTGAACGATCCGTGCGTGTTCACATCCCCCAGTGGTTGAAAAGGAGTATGAAACTTTAGTTACCTAAAGTCAACGCAAATTTGTAATGGATTTTCAAATTCTTTTGAATTTCTCGTTATAAAACGCCACTGACCTCGGACTTTACCGAACGACAGTTTTTGCTTGAGAGATGCCCCTCGGGGGCGGGGCGGGCGCCTGCCGCCATATATGAACTTTCCTGCTCGGACAGTCCTGCTCACGACGGAGGCCACATTAAGTGGCCTCCTGTTCGTGCGGAACTCGCGATAAAGTTCATATATGGCGGCAGGCGCCCGCCCCGCCCCCGAGGAGCTCCCATCCCAAATGTGCGGAGCAAAGCTCCGCACACCATCTTTTTCTTTCAGCTAAAGCACGCCGGAAATTCGACGCAGCTGGCTAACCTTGCCGGACGTTGTCGACGCCAAACCAGCTCAGAAGCTATATCGATACAGAAAGGTCCCCGGACGGAGGGGCCGGATATAAGGTTTATCGCGAGTTCCGCACGCAAAGAAGGCCACTTAATGTGGCCTTCGTCTTGCGCAGGACTGTAGAGCAGGAAACCTTATATCCGGCCCCTCCGTCCGGGGACCGCGCCGTACCAGCTACAGCGTCATGTTTGGATCGGCGTCGACGTCGAACGGCGAGATTTCTCCTCGGTCGAATTTACGGCGGGCAACCTCTGCGATCATGGCGGCGTTGTCGGTGCACGCCGAAAGCGGTGGCACCGTTACGCGGATCCCCTGACGCCCAAGCTTCTTGATCATCATCTCGCGCAGATGCGGATTAGCCGAGACGCCGCCGCCGATGCAGTATTCCTTGCATCCGGTGGCATGCAGGGCGTTTTTGGCCTTCTTGTACTGAACGTCAAAGACGGCTGCCTCAAACGAAGCCGCCAGATCGGGCAGGTGAATCGTGCGCCCGGCCTTGGTCTCTTGCTCGATGTAAAGCGTCACCGCCGTCTTGAGGCCCGAAAGCGAGAAGCGGTAGTCCCCCCTGCTGTTAAGCGCACGGGGGAAATCGATCGCGCGGGGATTGCCCGTCTCGGCCAGCTTGGAAATGATGGGGCCACCGGGATAGCCCAGACCCAACGCCTTGGCTACCTTGTCGAAGGCCTCGCCCACAGCGTCGTCGAGCGTCTCACCGAGCACCTCGTAGTCGCCCCACGCCTTCACGTGCACGAGCATGGTGTGCCCACCCGAGACAAGCGTGAAGATAAACGGCGGTTTGAGGTCGGGTTGCGCCAGCAGGTTGGCAAACAGATGCCCCTCCAGATGGTTGACGCATACGAGCGGCTTACCGGCAGCGTAGGCAAAGCCTTTGGCAAAGGCAACGCCCACCACGAGGGCGCCCACCAGGCCCGGACCCTGTGTCACGCCCACGGCGGCAAGCTCGCTGGGAGCAATGGCTCCACCCTCAAGACCAAGCGATGCTGCGGCATCCTCGAGCGCCGCATCCACGACACTCACAATCACCTCAACGTGTTTGCGCGAGGCGATCTCGGGCACCACGCCGCCAAAGCGGGCATGAAAATCAATCTGTGTCGACACCTGGTTGGCCAGCATATTGCCATCCGCATCGATAATCGCCACGGCCGTCTCGTCGCAGGAACTCTCGATAGCGAGCACCAGGCGGCGGCGCTCAATTTCGGCGCGCTCCCCCTCGGAGCGCCCAGGCGCAGGCAGCGGCCATACGCGTTGCTCGGCTGCCGTCGGCTCGGGCGAGGCGTTATCGACCGGAAGTACGAGGGGAAGTGGGGCCGTCATGACGATGGCGTCTTTGCCGACACCGTAGTAGCCACGACGACGACCCACCTCGGTAAAGCCCAGAGCGGCATAGAGCGCAATCGCGCCCTCGTTGCCGTCCTCGACCTCGAGCGAAGCCGTGGTGCAGCCGAGCATCTGGGCATCATAGCTCACATGCGACAGCAGCTTGCGGGCAATGCCCTCACGGCGATGTGCCGAGTCGACGGCGACATCCAGAATCTGCACATCACCGTCCACGACCATACCGCCGGCAAGGCCCAGCAGCTTGCCGTCGTCGTGTGCCACCCACCAACTGCGCGGCGCAGCGACGTCCTCGCCCAGTTCGGACAGGAACATGCCCGGCGTCCACGCCTCGTGTCCGGCACCTTCAAAGCAGGCAGCCTCTAGCGCGCTCGCGCCCTCGGCATCCGCCGCGCCCATGGGACGGAACTGCAGATGACGACCGGCGAGCTCATCGGCAACGCCCGTAATTTCGCTCTGCGCACTCTCGGCAAGACCAAGACGCTTACGCTCGTTTTCCTCGGCATCCGAAAGGCGCGTGTAAATCGGCAGAACGCGAGCCGGATCGCCGTCACCCGCAGCGTGCGCGAGCAGCAAGCCCTCGCCCGAAGGCCACCACAGGTCGCGCTCCACGCAGCGGGCGGTCTCGTCCTCACCCAGCAGCTTGCCATAGCGCACGAGACCGTCACCGGTCAGCTGAACCTGGTCCCAGTCCGCTGCTTGGCGCCACTCATCGAGCGCCACGGCGGCCTTGACCACGTGTTCGCGCTCAAATTGACGCTCGGGGCCCTCATCGACCAGCATATACAGCGCCGGATATACCTCACCGCGCATAGCATCGGCCAAGATACCAAGCTTGCCGCGCACGCCAGCCTTCCACGCCGTCCAAGCGCAAGCGTCGAGCGTCGACACGCCCAGCAGCGGAACATTGGCACCACGCGCGAGGCCCTTGGCAGTGGAGATGCCGATGCGCACACCCGTAAAGGACCCCGGGCCGCGGCCGACCACATAGCAACCAACATCGCTGCGATCCAGACCGGCTTGAGCCAGCACGCCATCAACGGTATTCACGAGCTCAACGTTGGCGTGACGGCGACACATGTGGTCGCCACTCACGAGCTTCGTCTCGCCCGTCTGCCCATCAATCCAGCTTGCCGCGCAGGCAAGCATGTCGGTCGAGGTATCGAGCGCCACCACCAGCGCGTTGTCGTTATGCAAGCTCATCTTGTACAGCCTTATCAATCAAATGGGAAAGCTCCATTGCGCGGTCACCGTGCGCTTCAAGCGTTATCGTTCGCACATCGCTGTCGCCCTCATCACGCTTGAGCGTCACCGAAAGATACTCATCCGTCAGCTCGTCCTGGAATTGTTCGCCCCATTCCAGCAGGCAAGCACCCTCATAGCCCAGCACATCGAAAATGCCCGTATCCTCGAGCTCGTAGGCATGCTCCAGGCGGTATAGATCAAAGTGAAACAGCGGAATACGACCTTGATCGTGAACGGCCATGAGCGCAAACGTAGGGCTCGTAACCATATGCTCATCGCCCAGCCCGCGCGAGACGCCCTTGGTAAAGTGAGTTTTGCCCACTCCCAGGCCACCGGTCAGGATGAGCACATCGCCGTCCTCAAGGCACGGTGCAATTAGCTCGCCAAAGTACTCCGTATCGGCAGCGCAAGTCGTTTTGTAAGTACCTACCCCCAGGCGCTCCAGGGACATATATGCTCCTTATTATTCCGAGGCGTCCTCTGGTGCGGGATGTCGCTCCAGATAATCGCCCAGCATCTTAAAGTCTTCCTCCAGCAGCTCCTGCCACGCCGGATTGCGCAGCGCTGCTGCCGGATGAAAAGTGGGCATTACTACAAAATGCCCCATCTGGTGGAACCTGCCGCGCAGCTTAGTAATGCCAATCTCGGTCTTAAGCACAAAGTGCGTCGCGGGGTTGCCGAGCGTCACGATAATATCAGGCCAGATGCTTCGAATCTGCTCACGCAAAAACGGCGAGCAAGCCAGCACTTCCTCGGGACGCGGATTGCGGTTTCCCGGCGGGCGGCACTTAAGCACGTTGGCAATGTAGACGTCTTCGCGTTTGAGCCCCGCCAGCGACAAAATGCCGTTGAGATCCTCGCCTGCCGCCCCCACAAAGGGCTCGCCCTGCAAATCCTCGTTGCGACCCGGCGCCTCACCGATAAACATGACGCGAGCGCGGGGGTTTCCCACGCCAAACACGATATTGTGACGCGACTGGTAGAGCTGGCAGAGGTGACAATCGCCCAGAACGGCCTCAATCTCCTCGAGTGCGACCTCACGTGGCGCCTGATGGCTATGACCGGGAATGTGCATGACGCCCATAGCGGCTCCTACACGTAGACCTTGTCGAGACGCATGCCAAAGCCGCAGGCGACCTCGTAGTTAATCGTTCCGCGCAGTCGGGCCATCTCGTCCATAGTGATCTCGGCATCGCCATCGCGGCCGACGATGATCATCTCGTCACCATACTCGGCCTCGGGAATCTCGTGTGCCGGGTTGGACTGAATGGCGACCATAAACTGGTCCATGCAGATATTGCCAACCTGATGCACGCGCTCGCCGCGATACAGCACATCCATACGATTGGAAAGCGTACGCGATAGGCCATCGGCATAACCGATCGGCAGCGTGCAGATCTGAACGCGCGTACGCGGTACGCGGTAGGTAAAACCGTAGCCCACGCCCTCACCCATCGCAGGGTGTGCCACGCGCGTCACACGCGCATGGACGCTCATAACGGAATCAAGCTGCATCACGCGGCCACTCAGCTCGCACGGCTGCATGCCATACAAGCCAATGCCGGCGCGGATCATATCAAAATGCATCGAGGGGTCGAGCATCGAGGACGGCGTGTTGGCGCAGTGCACGATACCGCACTCAAAACCCGCATCCTTAATGGCCTGAACGGCCTCGGTAAAGCGCTGACACTGCAGCTTGTAGTCCCAGCCCGAAGGTTCATCGGCCGTGGCGAAGTGCGTAAATACGCCGTCGCACTGAATACCGCGATGGAAATTTATACCGCGGACAAAGTCGAGCACCTGCGTGTAATGTACGCCGATGCGGTTCATGCCCGTCTCGATGGCGAGATGATACTTGCCCACCTTGCCCGCCGCGACGGCACATTCGCCATACGCAAGAGCAAAGTCAGACGTATAGACCGAGGGCATGATATCAAACTCGAGCAACGTCGGAATGGCCTCGATAGGCGGCTCGCTTAGGATGAGGATGGGTTTCGTAATCCCGCCCTGTCGGAGCTCAACGCCCTCGTTAACCGTCGCCACGGCAAACATGTCGGCACCGGCCGAATACATGATCTTGGCGCACTCAACGGCTCCATGACCATAAGCATCGGCCTTGACCACGCAGCACAGGCGCTGACGTGGATTCAGCAAGTTCTTATAGGCCCTCGTGTTGCGACGGAGCGCCCCGCGGTCGATCTCGACCCAGGACCAGCGCGTCAAATCGGCTTTATTCATGATTAGTCATCCGACCCTTCGTCCATGATTCCCAGATCTTCGAGCGCATCCTTTGCCGCCAGTTCCATGGCCGGACCGATCAAGTCGATAAGATCGGTCGCGATGACGCTCTTCTCACCATACTCCGTCGCCGCGGCAAAACCGGCGTAGCTGTGAAGTGCGACGGCGTACGAATACAGCAGCTCCCAACGATCCATCTCGTCGCGCATGGTGGCAAGCGTGCCGGCCAAAATACCCGCGAGAACATCACCCGAACCGGCAGTTGCCAGAGAAGCCGGACCCGAGAGCGGCAGCAGCACACGCTCAACGCCACAGATAGCCGTCGTCGGCCCCTTGGCAATGACCACCAGATTGTCAGAGCCTGCAGCCCAGACAACCTTCTGCGCGGCTGCAATCGCAGTACCAAGGTCGTTCACCTCGTCACCGGCAACCAGACGCGAAAGTTCACGATAGTGCGGCGTCATAACCAACGGCTGCTCGCGACGATACATCTCGGGATTACTATCAATACCGTCAATGGCAATCTTAGCAAGGCAGTTGAGTGCATCGGCGTCCAAGATAAGCGGCACATCAAGCTCGAGCAAGCCCGAAACCACCTGCATAGCGCCGGCAGATGTCGTCATACCGGGACCGCACAGCACACAGCTGTACTTCTTTGCAATCTCGCACACAGTCATGCGCGCAGCGGCGCCAAAGGAGCCGCGGGAATCAGACGGAATAGCAAAGACGGGAATCGAAGGAAGTGCCATGCGAATAAGATTGGCGCAGGCGTCAGGAGCCGCGACTGCCACGTAACCAGCACCCGCGCGAGCTGCAGACTTGGCCGCCATAATGGCAGCACCAGGATATTGCGCAGATCCGGCGACAATAAGCACAGAGCCACGGGAATACTTATCGATATTCGTAGGTAGTGGGGCAAAGTAATCAACTAAGTCACCGGGCTCGACAATCTCGGCGGCGTGGTCGACATCATCGATGACCTCGTCAAGACGGTCGTAAAGATTGCCGCAGATCAAATCGCCAGCATACTCAGGACCATCAGCGCTATACAGACCAATCTTGGGCGCAATCATCGTCACCGTATGCTCGGCACGAATGCAGTCGTCATCAACAACGCCCGTCTCGGCATTGAGGCCCGAGGGAACATCAATGGATACGACACAATCGGCGCATTCATTGACCGTAGGAATCCAGATGGAGAACGGCGCACGCAGATTTCCGTGGAAACCGGTACCAAAAATGGCATCGACAACAACATCGGCCTTATCGATCAAAACCTCGAGTTCGTCACGCGAGGGGCCGACGCAAACGTGCACATCGCGGCCGGCAGTACGACGAGCAACATGACGTGCCAGAGCAGCAGGAATCTCATCCGGCTCAACCGGAGAAACGATATCCACGTCCACACCCTTATGGCTCAGGATATCGGCGGCAACCCAACCGTCGCCGCCATTATTACCAAAACCGACCAGAACGAGAACCCGATCGGGATTGAGCTTCAAGACCTCGTTGGCGGCAAACTCACCCGCTAGCTCCATAAGCTCGGCCTTCGAAGTCCCTTCGCGTTCGATGATATCCTCGAGACGAACGACTTCTTCGGTACTCAAAACCGGTTTCATCTATGCTCCTAGCGTATCTTGCGAAGCATCGCCCAGGTGCTCCGTCAATGCTGAATTCTGCAGCTGCTCAAGCTCATCTAAAACAGAGCGAGCCTCTTTAAATGTCTGCGCTACGCGTTTCTTGGTGCTCACCTTTTCCTCTTTTGGCTTAGGCCGAGCATCTTCGGTAATCGCGATGGCATTCGCAACGGCCAAATCTCCTGTAAGCGTAATGGAAAGAGCGACTTCAACAACACCCAGCTCTTGAGCGATCTCGAGAGCACGGCCCGAAAGCAGCGCCTTCGGTTTGCCGAGTTTATCACGCGTAACCGAAACATCCTTGCGACCCACGCCTTGACTAAAACCCGTGCCGAGAGCTTTAAGTACCGCCTCGCGCGAAGCAAAGCGGCTCGCATAGTGAGCAGCGGGACGCGATGATGCATCGCAATACGCACGCTCTTCTTCGGTAAACACACGCCGAGCAAACGACGGCGTCTTTTCAAGAATTGATTTCATGCGGGAAATCTCGACGATATCAACGCCGATACCAGCTTCAGCCATGTTCACCTCCATATCGCACAGACTAAGTTATTGTAGCCCGTTCACAGAAGATGCGACAAACGAGGGTTATAAAACACAGCCACTATGTGAGACAAAAACCCGTAAACGCAAAAAAGGGGGAGGCCGCGAGGCCTCCCCCTTCTCAGTTCAAGCGCACGGCTCGGTGCCGTCCACCGGTCAGCGGCGCCCTGGCCTCCCAC
>JAGZWV010000054.1 GCA_018378775.1 Collinsella sp.
CCGCCCTCTCGGAGTACGAGGAGGATGCCGCCTACCACAAGCGCAATGCACAGATATTCGAGAAGGGCTACGTGCGCGAGTACCCGGAGGCATTCGCCGCGCTTCGACCGGAGATTCCCAACTCCCGCTGCGAGGAGCTGTACGACATCCTCGACATGTTCCGCGTCCTCAGGGCCTCATATGAGGACCTGCCTGAAGATGAGAAGGCCGAGGTGGACGAGCGCGACATCTCGCCTCAGGGCTTCGACTACAACGATATGGAGGAGGGGCGTCTCGCCGGCTACGTGAAGCACCTCTTTGCGGACAAGCGCTATGAGGAGCTCGCGGAGCCCCTGAGGAAGTACTCGGATGGCGGGAACTCGCATGGGCCCCGCCTCGAGATGTACCGCCGCATGCTTCACTGCTTCAAGCCCCTCTGGCGCAAGCATATGCTCGGCGACCGCTTCCTCGGCCTCGCCGAGATCGAGAAGGTCATCGCTGCGCAGCGCTACGACTCTGGCTACTAGGAGGGAGCAGCCGATGCCTGAAGACATCGGACGAATTTTGAAGTACGCCATCGATTACTTCAAGGGCTGGAGCGTCCACGGGACGGCCGGGAGCCGCCGAACGCCTACGGCGTGGAGGACGTGCCGCTCGGCGAGCTCGACCTGACGCCGGGGCTGATAGGGCGGGCGCGCGAGGAAAGGGGCGATGCCCCGCTGTCCTGGCCTGAAGGGAAAAACGGAATAGACGGACCGACCGTCCGGCTGAGTCTGGGAAGAGGTTCCGGACGGAGGGCGGGGCATGGCCACCGGACCCATCGAAAAGCATCTCCACCGTTCCTTCAACTGGGAAAATGCCGCCCCCGGGGCCCGGAAGGGGACTCGGGGGCGTTCGGCTGGCTGCGGGAACGACCTATCCGCTCAATGTGTTCGGCTGAGATCGGAAATCAACCCCTCGTAATCTACATTGCCATAGCCCGCTGGACAGGAACGATCTTGTCAAGCTCCGGCTCGATTCTTCTTTTCTCGGCTTCAAGGTCAAACGCCATCTGAGCGCGAAGCCAATAGCCATCCGTCAGACCAAAGTAGCGGCAAAGACGAAGATCGGTGTCAGCCGTCACACGGCGCTTGCCCAAAACAATCTGCCCGATGCGCTGAGCCGGGATCCCAGTCTCCTTTGCAAGACGATATTGGGAAATGCCCATGGGGACAAGAAACTCCTCCTTAAGAAGCTCCCCTGGAGTTACCGGCGACAGCAGGCCGCCTGCAGCCACCTCATTTGTGGTAATCGACGATTTCAACATTCCAAGCCACCCATTACAGTCTGAAGTGGGCCACCGATAAATTTCGATGGCGAGCATTCGGCGCATTGCCTACGATACGGGCAAGCCCCGAGGGGCCGCCGATCGGGCGCCTCCGGATGGCCGTCTGCCCCTGCCCCGTAGAGGGCCCGGGGGGTGTTGCCACCGGGGGCGCTCGCCGCTCCGGACGACTGATAGGAAACTGCCGGGCGCAAGCGCCACGGCCAGGTAATGTGGGTGTCGCAGGGAGGGGTTCCGATCGGCCTACCGATTGGAGGATAACACCGTGGCACCACCTAGAATGCCGGAAGCCGTCATCGGGCTCGATGTCGGGAAATTGTCCCATTGGGCATGCGTCGCGACCCGGGACGGCGAGATACTGCTGAGCGCCCCCGTCGCGAACAGGGAGGGCGATCCGGACTCGCTGTTCGGCCGCTTCCCCGACGCGCTCGTGGTCGTCGACCAGTCGCGCAACATAGGCGCCCTCGCGCTCGCCCGCGCCAAGGCGGCCGGGATGTCGGCGGCGTACCTGCCGGGACTCGCGGCACACGGGGCCGCCAGGCTCTTCGCCGGCGACACCAAGACCGACGAGCGGGACGCAATGGTCATCGCGAAGACGGCGCTGGGCATCCCCGACGCACTCCTGCCGGTCGGGGATCCGGGCCCGACGGTCGCGGCGGCGAGGGCGCCGGCCGCCCAGAGAAACTTCCTGACCTGCGAAAACACCAGGAGCAAGAACCGGCTGCGCAGCATCCTGCTGGAATCGTGCCCCGCCTTCGAGGCGTTGGTCGACCTGTCCGACGGTCCCCAGCTGAGGCTCATGGCATCCCTCGGCGGGGCCTGGTCGGTGGCCGACGCCGGGCCCCGCAGGGCGGCGGCGCTCACGCGCGGGGCGGCGCGCGGCAAGATCGAGGCCCTCGTCCGCTCGACGGCCTCCTCGACAAGGCCGGACGCGGCGGCCATCGCCGCCGAGGACCGGGCGGTGAGGCTGCTCGCGCGCAGGATCTCCGAGAACTCGGCGGAGATCGATGTGATCACGGCGGAGATATCCGCCCTCCTCGAGGGCGACGATACCTACCGATGCCTCCTGACGGTGCCGGGGATCGGCCCCAAAACCGCTTCCGAGCTCGCGATCTCCATAGATATCGAAGACTTCCCAAGCCACGACAGGCTCGCGTCGTACTGCGGCCTGGCGCCGCGCAACCGCCAGTCGGGGACCTCGATCTCCTCGGTGACGGCATCGCGCCAAGGCAACAAGAGGCTGAAGAACCTGCTCATATTCTCGTGCAACTGCCTTACCCGGACAGAGGGAAGATGGGGCGATTACTACGCTAGGTGCCGAGAGCGGGGCATGCCGCACGGCAAGGCGCTCAAGGCGCTGGCACGAAAGAGGCTGAAGGTCATCTACGCGATCATGCGGGACAGGGTGCCCTACGCCGCCTAGTCGAAGCGCTCCGAACAGATTGGAGCCCATCGGCCGAAAGGCCTGGCGTTAGCATGTCGCGATTCAATCTCGAAAACAGCATTGCCCAGTTGACAAAACTATAGGAACACCCCCGTCTCCACTCAAAGCAAACCCGATAGCGCTCATTGACACGGATGCTATATTGACCGGCGCGATCGCCCTTCAGCGCTTCAAGACGATTGCCCGGAGGGACGCGGAGGTCATCAAGAGAAACGCAGACCTGAAGCTGTCGAATCTTCCTCAAAGCAACACGCTCAAAGGGAGCAAACTTCTTGACCCGAATACCCATAGCAAAGTGCTCGGTATCTCTGTCTTTATAGGATGCAATCATAGTATCGCCTTGCGTTAATAACGTCAAACGTTTCTGTAGACTTACACCTAAATTATAGCAAACATTTGTTCGTATTTTCTGAGTAAATTACACAGAGACCCAATCAAGCGAAAGCAGTCGCTTGTAGACGTCGAGGCCTTCGAGCAGGATCTTCTCGTCAAAGAGCATGGTGTCGGTATGCAGGGCGCTTGTCGCGTAAGCAGGGCAGCTCTCGGCGTCATTTGGGTTGTCTTGCCCGGCCGGCACGCCCGTGCCCAGCAAGAAAAACACTCCCGGCAGATGACGCTGATAGAAGGCAAAATCCTCGGCAATCAGCAACGGCTCGTCAACGAGTTGCAACTCGGGAAGGGCGGGTGCAATGTGGGCAAACAGCTCGGGATCGTTATCGACCGGCGGATACCCTTCAGCAAAGTCCAGATCATACGTACAGCCCGTCGCGGCACAGGCCTCGTCCAGCACGCGGCGTACGCCCTCGCGCGCACGGTCGAACATATCGTCCGTAAACACACGCAGGCTGCCGGCGACGTGTGCCTCCCCCGCCACCGCATTGCAGACCGTACCAGCCTGCAGCAAGCCAAACTTACCGATGCAGGGCTCGTTGGCGCCCAGCTCGTCCATCAGCTCGCGCTCGGCAACCAAAAACTTCGCTGCCGCCAGGGCCGCATCGTGCGACTCCTCGACCGGCACGCCGTAGGTCTTGGCGATATGGATGCTCGCTCCGTGGATGTGGATATGCGTCTCGCTCGAGCGCGCCAACAGTGGGCCAGAACAGCTCGCCAGCATGCCGGCGGGAAGGTCGGGCCAAACATGAAACCCGAAGATGCGGTCGACGCCACAGCGCTCGAACACGCCGCTTTCGCACACCGTCTTGGCACCACCGGTCGTTTCCTCGGCAGGCTGAAACACAAAGAGCACGTTGCGCTTAAGCGCACCCGGCTGCTCGCGAATCGTACGGTCCACATAGGTTGCGGCGGCAAGTGCCATAGCCATATGCCCATCGTGGCCGCAGGCATGCATCTTGCCGGGATGACACGAAGCGAAAGCCGCGCCCGTCGCCTCCTCGATGGGCAGCGCGTCCATATCGGCACGAATCGCCGTAGCATGCGAGGCGCCCACGCCAGCATCGAAAAACGCACAGACACAACTCGGACACGGATGAACTACCTCGCAGTCGAGCGGTGCCAGCACGTCCTCGATATAGGCGATGGTCTGCGGAAGATCGAAATCGAGCTCCGGAATGCGATGGAGATCGCGACGATAGCGACGGAGTTCTTGGAGCTCGGTCATAGAGATTCCTTTCGTGGAGCGCATCAGTTGCCATCCATGGTGACGCAGGATTGTTGTGTGCATGTTTCTAGCAAAACGCTGCATTTTTTAAACGTTATATACGAATACTCTTGTTTGGTAAAGTGCAACGTGGTAGGGTCGTTACCACTTGATAGAGGCGCGGGCACGAAGAGCCGCGGGCGAGCCGGCAGGCTTTGACCCCGCGGGGAGGCGAAACCCGCCGAACTGGGTTTTTCGGGCACGAACAACCTGGTGGGCCTGCGGGAAACACCCGCAGGACTGTCTGCAGCAATGCGGGAGCGCTATCCGGACATGGGGTCCACGCTATGCGGATTCGATGCGCCGATGGCGCCGTCTGGATAGCGAGGTTTACGGGACATGGCATTGACCCCCAACGAAGCATATGCGGCCAAACAGCCGTTTGTGGACAAGGAAACGCTCGAGCATATCGTCGAGCAGTTCCCCACGCCGTTTCACCTATACGACGAGGCGGGCATCCGCCGCAACATGCAAGAGGTGCGCGACGCCTTTGCGTGGAACCCGGGCTTTAAGGAATACTATGCCGTCAAGGCCAACCCTAACCCGGCACTCATCTCCATCCTCAACGAATACGGCTGCGGCTGCGATTGCTCGAGCTATACCGAGCTCATGATCGCCCGCTCACTGGGTATCACCGGCCACGACATCATGTTCTCGTCCAACGACACGCCGGCGGCGGATTTTGAGCTCGCCGACAAGCTGGGCGCCATCGTCAACTTTGACGACATCAGCCATATCGAGTTCTTTGAGCGCGTCGCGGGCCCCATCCCCAAGACGGTCAGCTGCCGTTTTAACCCGGGCGGCCTGTTCCAGCTCTCTAACGGCATTATGGACAACCCCGGCGACTCCAAGTACGGCATGACCACCGAGCAGCTCTTTGAGGCTTTCCGCATGCTCAAGGCCAAGGGCGCCGAGGACTTTGGCATCCACGCCTTCCTTGCCAGTAACACCGTCACTAACGACTACTACCCCAAGCTTGCGCGCATCCTCTTTGAGCTTGCCGTGCGCCTAGAGCGCGAGACCGGAGCACGCGTCGCCTTCATCAATCTATCCGGCGGCGTCGGCATCCCCTACCTGCCCAAGCAGCAGGCCAACGACATTCACGCCATCGGCGAGGGAGTGCACGCGGCCTACGACGAGATCTTGGTTCCCGCCGGCATGGACGATGTGGCGATCTGCACCGAGATGGGTCGCTTCATGATGGGCCCCTACGGATGCCTGGTCACTAAGGCCATCCACGAAAAGCAGATCTACAAGGACTATATCGGCGTGGACGCAAGCGCCGTCGACCTCATTCGTCCCGCTATGTATGGTGCCTACCACCACATTACGGTAATGGGTCAGCCGGGTGGCCCTAACAAGACCGCAACACCGGTCACGAACACGTATGACATCACGGGCAACTTGTGCGAGAACAACGATAAGTTCGCTATCGACCGCGAGCTGCCGCAGATCGACATGGGTGATGTACTCGTAATCCACGATACCGGCGCGCATGGCTACTCCATGGGCTACAACTACAACGGCCGTCTGCGCTCCGCCGAGGTATTGCTGCACCCCGACGGCTCAGCAGATCTCATTCGTCGCGCCGAGCGCCCGGACGATTACTTTGCCACGCTCGACGTGCTGCCGTGCGGCCGAGAGCTGCTGGCCAAGTCGCGCGCCGAAAGTGCCCGCCGTCGCGCCCAAGACGAGCGCCTGACAGTCGCCGCTCAATGGAACAAACGCATCCAGATCGCGGACGCGAAGGAGAAGAACATGGACATCCGCAATCTCGAGGGCTCAATCGTCGCCCTTGTTACGCCGTTTAAAAAGGACGGCAGCGTCGACTTTGACGCACTCGAGCGCCTTATCGATTTCCACCTGCAAAATGGCACCGACGCCATCCTCACCCTGGGCACCACCGGCGAGAGCGCCACGATGACCGATGACGAGGACAACTCCGTCGTCGCCGCCGTGGTCAAGCATGTTGCAGGACGCGTCCCCGTCATCGCCGGCTCGGGCTCCAACTCCACGCAAACCATGCTCACCAAGTCGCTCACCTACCAGGGTTTGGGAGCCGACGGCCTGCTGCTCATTACCCCCTACTACAACAAGTCCAATGAAGAGGGTATATATCAGCACTTTAAGACCGTCGCCGATGCCGTGGACATCCCCTGCATCCTGTACAACATCCCCGGCCGCTGCGGCTGCGGCATCAGCGAGCGCAACGTAGAACGCCTGGCCGCACATCCCAACATCATGGGTATTAAGGAAGCCTCGGGCAACGTCGCCCACGCGGCCAAGATTGCCCACCTGCTGTCCGACGACTTCCGCATGTACTCGGGTGAGGATGCCCTCACCGTGCCGCTCATGAGCCTGGGCGCCTCGGGCACCATCAGCGTGTGGGCCGACGTTCAGCCGCAGCTCGTGCACGATATGTGCCGCGCCTATCTGGACGGCGACGTGGAGCGCGCCCGCGATATCCAGATTGCCGGTCAGCCGCTCATCAATGCCCTCTTTAGCGAGGTCAACCCCATCCCCGTCAAGGAAGCGCTTGCTCAGATGGGTATGATCGAGGCAAACTACCGCATGCCTCTATGCCCCATGGCAGACGGCACGCGCGCTGCACTTACCGATGCTCTGAAGGGAGCTGGTCTGCTTGATTAAGACTGTCATTATGGGAACGGGCCGCATGGGCTCGCTCATCCGCACCACCGCCGAGGGCGTTGTCGACGCCGCCGGTCAGCCCGTTTTTGATATCGTCGCCCAGATCGGTTTTGATCTGTCCGAGCTCGAGAGCGCCCCGGCAGCCGACGTCATCATCGACTTCTCGAACGTCGTGACCTTCGATGCCATCGTCACCTATGTCGAGCGCACGGGTGCCGCGTTGGTCTCGGGCACCACAGGCTACACACCCGATCAGATGGATCGCCTGCGCGAGCTGGGTCAGAGCACCCGCGTCATGCACTCCGGCAATTACTCCATCGGTATCGCAGCCCTGCGTCATCTGGTAGCACAGGCCACGCGCGAGCTGCCCGGCTTTGACTGCGAGATTGTCGAGACGCACCACAACCAAAAGGTCGACGCTCCCAGCGGCACCGCCAAGTTGTTGCTCGACGCCGTCGCCGAAGCCGAGCCCGAGGCAGGCTACCACCCCGTCTATGGCCGCGAGGGCATGTGCGGCGCGCGTGACCCCAAGGAAATCGGCATGCACTCGCTGCGCGGTGGCACTGTCGCCGGCGTGCACGAAGTGAGTTTCTTTGGCCAGGACGAGGAAGTCACGCTCACGCATCGCGCCACGAGCCGTCAGATCTTCGTCAACGGCGCCCTGGCAGCCGCGCAGAAGCTCGTCACCCGTGAGCACGGCTTCTATACGTTTGACCAGGTCATGTTTGCCTAACCAGGTATCAACCGAATCCACCCAAAGGAGAGATAGCAAATGAGCAGCGCAGCCGAGATGGATGCACAGGAGATTATCAACTACATCGCCACCGCGCCCAAAAAGACGCCCGTCAAGCTGTACGTGCGTGAAAAGCCCGGCATGAAGGTCCAGTGGGGCAATGCGCACGTCTACGGCGGTCGTCGTGGCAAGACCGTCTTTGGCGACTGGGATGAGCTCAAAGCCATCCTCGATGCCAATGCCGACTCCATCGACTACTACGACGTCGAGAATGACTGCCGCAATTCCGCCGTCCCCATGCTAGACCTTAAGGGCATCAACGCCCGCATTGAGCCGGGTGCGATCATTCGCGACCGCGTCGAGATCGGCGACCGCGCCGTCATTATGATGGGCGCTATCATCAACATCGGCTCCGTTATCGGCGAGGGCTCTATGATTGATATGGGCGCCGTCCTGGGCGGCCGCGCCACCGTGGGCAGGAACTGCCACATCGGCGCCGGCACCGTACTGGCAGGCGTCGTTGAGCCCGCGAGTGCCACGCCCGTCATCATCGAGGATGATGTCATGATTGGCGCCAACGCCGTGGTCCTGGAGGGCGTGCGCGTGGGCAAGGGCGCCGTCGTGGCTGCCGGTGCCGTGTGCGTCGAGGACGTCCCCGCCGGTGCCGTCGTGGCCGGTGTCCCCGCCCGCGTCATCAAGATGCGTGACGAGAAGACCGACAGCAAGACCGGTCTCGAGGAAGGCCTGCGCCAGCTGTAGGGTTACGCGGTTTTACCAAACCGCGTAACTAGTCGACGCTACAAACGACCCAGAGCGGCAATCTGACGTTCAATCGTCGGTCGCGTACCGAAGTACGCTTCCCTCCTCTTTCACGTCACCTTGCTCGCTTAGGGGCGTTTTCGCTGACGTATGCTCAACCTACGGCGCAATTCAGCTCCAAGCAAAAAGGCCGAAGCCCTCATCCGAGGCTTCGGCCTTTGTTTTTTTGCAGTGTCCAAGCACAGTTTATCGATTCTCGATGCTGCCGATATTCTTGAGCTCGATGGAGATGAGGCCGTTGGGTTCGTTGACAAACTCGATGTACTCGGAGTTCGAGCCCATCTCGGCCGGGAAGCTGATCTCGATACCCGTGTCGGTACGGATCTTATGATTGCGCACCGCCGCGCGTTCGACCTGCTTGCGCTCCACGGGCACACGCTCAGGCACTTTCTCCTCGGTCAGTGCCGCGCGCACACTCTCCTTGATAACCGGTTCGTCCTCAAAGACCTCGTCGACGATATCCCAAGGCGGCAGCTCCTCGTCATCCTCGACCTTCTCGGCAACGGCAGCCTTAACCTTAGCGAGCGCTATAGCCGTGTTGGCACCGTGCTCCTCGGCGACTTCCTCGACCACACGCGTCACGGTGTCGATGACCTCCTTGCCCGATACGCCCGTGTCGCACTGCAGCAGGCCATCGGGGATAAGCATACAGTCCTCGCCGGCAATCTTGCGCTTCTTGTCCACGTAGCCGATCTCCATGGTACTCGCGCGCACGATGGCATAGCTCGGCACCTTTTGCGAGGGGTTTGGCAGAATGGCGTAGTGGCGCGCGATGTCGTTGCGCACCTCCCCCTCCTCGCGGCCCACTTCGTGCATAAAAGCCTGCTTGGAGCCCAGCAGCATCACGGCAAACCAGCGGGCATCCTCATCGTCGTCAAAATCGGCCACGAGCACGTCGGTGGACTCGGCTTTCTCGGCTTTGGTGAGCTCGGAGGAAATAAACTCCGCAATCTGCTGCGACAGGTCCACGAACTCGCGCTCGCCAAAGAAATAGCCCTTGAGCTCGCCACCAAACGCAGAGCTCTCGGCAAACGTGGCGCGTTTATTGTCGGCCGAGGTGCGTGCGCGGCGCAGATGCGTGGTCACGAAGTTGCGCACGGTACGACTCTCGATATCGAGCTCGCGCTGGCTCATGACGTTGACGGCAGAGTCAAAGTCCAGGATATGCAGAATCGCGTGATTGATTTTCATATACGGCATTCCGTTCTAGATCGATTTCGGCACGAACCAGTAT
>JAGZWV010000202.1 GCA_018378775.1 Collinsella sp.
GGAGCGGCCGTTCTGCGCGGTGGATAGCCTGGTCTTTGCGTGGTTGTCCTATTTGCGTTTGCCGGGTGATATGGCGGAGCTGACGAACTGGCAGGGCCTGGACGTACGCGAGCTGCTGCGTGCCGAGTGCTATCGGGACATGATTGACGACTTGTGGGACCCGGAGGGGAGCAGGGCCTTGTTGGAGGCCGTGGCAGCAAGTCCTCGCTACCGTGGCGTGCACGTTTGCGGCTATCGTGCTGTGAGCGATGTGGTGGCGACGGAGCAGTTTGCAGCCATGGCGTTCCGGTTTCCGGCGGGGTTTAGTTACCTTTCCTTCCGGGGGACCGACAGCACGATTGTGGGTTGGAAAGAGGACTTTAACATGGCGTTCCGGTGTCCTGTGCCGGCCCAGGAATCCGCGGCACGTTATGTGGACGAGGCGGCGGATGCGATTGACGGGCCGCTTTTGTGCGGAGGTCATTCCAAGGGTGGAAACCTTGCGGTGTACGGTGCGGCAATGTGCTCCGATGTCGCCCGTGAGCGAATCGAACGGGCATATTCCCATGATGGTCCGGGTTTCGTCGAGGAGTTCCTGAACGGCGACGCCTTTGCCGATCTTTCCGGTCGAATCGACAAGACGCTACCTCGGTCGTCGATCTTTGGCATGATGTTCGAGACACAGGAGGACTATGCCATCGTTGAGAGCACCGAGTTCAGCCTGCTGCAACACAATCCCTTTAGCTGGGTGGTTGATGGTCGCGACTTCGTGTACTGCGAGCGCCTGTCCGCCGGTGCTCGATACGTTGATGGCTCTATTCGCGAGATGCTGCTTGCAGTGTCGCCTAGCGAGCGCGAGCGTTTTGTAGATGCGTTGTTCTCCGTGTTTGAGGCTACGGGTGCTGTGCGGTTTGCGGATATCGCTGGGAATCTGCGCGAGAGCCTGCCCGTGATGCTCCAGGCTACGCAAGGCTTTGACAAGGATACGCGACGCTTTGTCTCGCAGACCATCGCGGCAATCCTTAAATGCGCACTGCTGCCCAAACGACCCCAGATCGACATGCCCGCTGCCGGCAAGAGTTTGGCAGAACAGCTCGAGGCTTGGCAGTCCGAGCTCCTGCGCTAGCCATTGGTGCAAAGCAACCTGTCCCCGATGCACC
>JAGZWV010000203.1 GCA_018378775.1 Collinsella sp.
AGTTTGTACCGGCATTCCCAGATGGCTTTCCAGCATGTGGGTAAACCTTTGACAGTGGCTAACGCCACCAGTAAACAGAATCGGCGCTTCACAGGAGAGACGAGCAATGAAATTGGCGCTCCGCCGCGCCATCGCGTTAATCACTCCGGCGAGAATCGCTTCTGGCGCGACGCCCGCTGAGCGCAGGCTGATCACTTCTGATTCGGCAAATACTGTGCACATACTCGTGATGGCGTGCGGCGTGACATTTTCGGTAATGCTGTCGAGTTGCTCGACGCTGGTGCCAAGCGTGCGCGAGATCACCTCCAGGAAACGCCCGGTGCCCGCCGCGCATTTGTCATTCATCAGGAAATCGCACAGGTTACCGTCATCATCAAGCTGAATCACTTTGCTGTCCTGACCACCGATGTCGATTACTGCGCGCGTTGCTGGCGCAAGAAACCGTGCGCCCAGCCCGTGACAGGAGATTTCCGTCACTTGTTTATCGGCAAAATCCACCAGTTGCCGTCCGTAGCCGGTGAGCGTCAGAAACGGCGTTGTCTCTAACCCTTCGCGCAGAGTTTCCCAGGCTTCAGTAATTGCTGTTGCCGGGCGAAAGGGTGTTGGAACGAGGAAACGGCGCGTAATCACGCCGTCAGCCAGTAAGATCCCTTTGGTGGCGGTTGAGCCGGAATCAATGCCAATCGAATATGTCACTGCCACTCCTTACAGCATCTCAATAAAGGCCGCGACACGGGTACTGAGCTGCCCGACATCCGAGGTGGAGTAGTCTGTTTCAATAGCGATATAAGGAATGTTGTGCTGCTGGCGCACATGACGTTTAATCGCCAGCGATTCCACCGCGTAGGTATGGCACGCCTGCAAAATCACATCAACTACGCCATCGACCTGATATTCCTCCACCATCTGGCTGAGCATTTTCAGGCGCTGATCGTTCGGCGAAACACAGGAGCAGCCAATCGCCAGATATTTATCCGCCAGCGCGTCGTAGACATCGCCCGTTTCTGCCACGCATTGCTCGGTCGCTTTCGCCCCGGTGCAGTTTTCATAACCGACAACCCAGCCGCCATTCTCTTCAATCGCGCGCACCACTTTTTCTGCTGCGCCGCCAATCGGGCAGCCGGTGATTAAAATGCGC
>JAGZWV010000204.1 GCA_018378775.1 Collinsella sp.
CCTGTAGCTCAGTTGGTTAGAGCGTCCGGCTGATAACCGGGAGGTCACAAGTTCGAATCTTGTCAGGTCCACCATCAAAACTGTGAAGAGCCCTGGGGCATTGCCTCGGGGCTTTTTTCTTGTCTGCGATAAATCTCATTTTGGTTTTGTGTGCTGTGCGAAAGTTTGGGTAGTATAGCTATTCAATGCGGCGGACTGCCGCGTGTTAACCGCTACGTACCGGAGGTGTTCCATGGTTCGTGTCGACATAGAGACCATCGTCATGGCCGCCGGTCCCGTGCCATCGCTTATCGTGCTTCGCGAGCGCTGCAGCAAATCGGACTCGCCCGCGCCACTGCGTTCCCTTTCCATTCAGACTGGTTCGTTTGAAGCTGCTGCCATCAGCCGCGGCATCGATAGCGGTCGCGCCGAGCGCCCGATTACCCATGACCTGTTGCTCGATACTGTTGGTGCCCTGGGTGCCAAGCTCGAACGCATCGAAATCGTTCGCGCCGAGCCGCCCGTGTTTTACGCGACGGTTGTCGTGTTGGCCGATGGCAACGAGCATAAGATCGATGCGCGTCCGAGCGACGCCATCGCCCTCGCCGTACGCAGTAATGCCCCCATGTTCGTTGAAGACGACATCATGAATCGCCTGGGCACCGTTTCTGCCCATGCCGAGGAAGTCGACGACGAGCAAGAGTTCGAGAAGTTCGACGAGTTCGTCCATACGCTCTCCCCCGATGACTTCTAAATGCGGGGCGTCCAGGCTGCGGAGCGTTCGCTGATGGCCGGCGGTATGTCGGCTGAGGCGGCGACCATTGCGCGCGAGGCCCAGATGCGCTCGGAGGCTTCTGAGGCGGCTCGCATTGCCTATGTGACGCAGGCCCGCACGCTTCGCGAACGCCGCGGCTCGTTTATCAAGATGGTTGTCGTCTCCGCCCTTGTCGCAGCAATCTGTTCGCGCCTTCGTGGTACAGTTGGTGCGCTTGGGTTTTCGATCTCTACGGGCCTTATGATCTGGGGCGTGGTCGATGCGGTCATGCTGACCAGTCAGATCAAGGTACTCGACAAGCGCGCGATGGATATGACGCGCGCCCGCGACGCTGCCGCTAAGATCGCTGCTGAGGCACAAGAACTGTAACGACGCCAGAC
>JAGZWV010000205.1 GCA_018378775.1 Collinsella sp.
GATGGTAAAAGGCCTTGGCGCAGGTTTTTCCAGCGTGTACAGCCATTTCGCTTCCTCTGCTATCAGCCCGACTGCCAGTGCGGCAGGTAGTGTGGTTGACGGTAATTACTCCTACGGCAACATGCAGACGGAAAACGTGAACGGCTTCAGCTGGAGCACCAACAGCACCACGTCGTTTGGTCAGATGATGTACCAGACCGGCAGTGGCGCAACTGCCACACAGACCCGTGACGGTAATATGGTGATGGATGCAAGCGGGGCGATGTCCCGGTTACCGGTCGGCATCAATGCAACGCGTCAGATTGCGGCGGCACAACAGGAAATGGCCCGGGAGGCGTCGAACAGAGCAGAAAGCGCCCTGCATGGGTTCAGCAGCAGTATTGCCAGTGCCTGGAACTCGCTCAGTCAGTTTGGTTCTAACCGGGGGAGCAGTGATTCTGTCACAGGTGGTGCTGACAGCACGATGAGCGCACAGGACTCCATGATGGCCAGCCGTATGCGCAGTGCAGTGGAAAGCTATGCGAAGGCGCATAATATCAGTAATGAGCAGGCGACTCAGGAACTGGCATCAACAAGTACCAGGCTATCTGGTGGAATGTATGCTGATGCTCATGCTGAATGGGGGGTTAAACCTAAAATTCTTGGTGTTGGTGGTGGGGTAGGCATCAGAGGTGGATTTAAGGGGAGCCTGGATGCAACGGATGATGACTCACATTCAGCAAGTAGTGGCAGCAGGGCTACCCATGATGCTCGCCATGATATCGATGCTAAAGCCAGTAAGGACTTTAAAGAGGCCAGCGATTACTTTACCAGTCGCAAAGTCAGTGAATCCGGCAGCCATACTGACAATAATGCCGATTCCCGCGTGGACCAGTTGTCTGCAGCCCTGAACTCAGCAAAACAGAGTTACGACCAGTACACGACGAATATGACCCGCAGCCATGAATATGCGGAAATGGCCTCCCGTACTGAAAGCATGAGCGGGCAGATGAGTGAAGACTTGTCGCAACAGTTTGCACAGTATGTGATGAAACGCGCACCGCAGGATGCAGAAGCTATTCTGACAAATACCAGTTCGCCGGAGATTGCAGAACGCCGTCGGGCTATGGCGTGGTCTTTTGTGCAGGAAC
>JAGZWV010000055.1 GCA_018378775.1 Collinsella sp.
TTTCGGGCCCTTGTCAGGGCCGATTCGTTAGCGCCCCTCCGTGTGAGGCGTTATTGCTGACGACATATTTATATCCAAAATCAGCCCATACTTCCACCTCGCCCCCGAACGGTCAGCAAAGTACGATGAACGGTATATCGCATATGATTCCCCCATGATGCACTTCAGTTCTCTAAAGCAGGTTTTCAAAGGTAATCGTTCTTTTTTCTAAGGAATTGAGCAAGATTGCACAAATAATTTCATGTTTAGGAATTGCATAGCTAAAACTGTTTTCTGCATATTTATGTCGTCTGTCCATGATTCAATTTGGATTCGATTATATTCAGCTAGCAATCATTCTTATTCATACATCCTCACCAATTGAGTATGGATATAGATTGTTTTCAAAACGAGTCGGGCAGTTAGTTGCATGCCTTGACGGCGTAAGAAGTAGGTAAAGATACCGTTCGCACAATACGTCCGTGCCACAAGTCGACTAAATTGAGACAATAGTGAATAGGGTTAGGCTACCGTCCCCTGCGGGGACTGAACGGACAGATGCATATGCCGAGCAAAATCGAAAAAAAGCAAGCCGCCGCAAAGCTGCGCAAACCGCCGCGCGACTTCTCGTACACGCAGAACCGAGAGCTCAGCTGGCTGCGCTTTGACAACCGTGTGCTCGACGAGGCTTTTGATGAGTCCGTGCCGCTGTTCGAGCGCCTTAAGTTCGTCTCGATCTTCGAGTCAAACCTCGACGAGTTTCTCATGGTGCGTGTGGGCGGCCTGTCCGACCTTGCTGAGCTCAAAAAACAGCCTGTCGACAACAAGAGCAATATGACCGCCTCCGAACAGGTCGATGCTGTCATGGCCGAAATGCCCGGGCTCCTTACCCGTTGGGAGTCCATCTTTAAGAACATCGAGGGCAAGCTCGACACCCTGGGCGTTCACCGCGCGCGTGTCGATTCGCTTACGCCCGAGGAGCGCACCTTTGTAACCCGCTACTTCCAGGCCTACGTGTCGCCGGTCATCTCACCGCTGGTGATCGACCCGCGCCACCCCTTCCCCAACCTGCGCAACGGCGCGCTCTACCTGGCGTGCGGCCTGGACGGCGTCACCGACGAGGAAAGTCTGCTGGGCCTGATCGAGATTCCCGCCTCGATGAACCGCGTGGTCGAGATCCCCTCGCCCACCGGCACCTACTCCTACATCTTGCTCGAGGACGTCATCCTCGCCTGCCTGGACAGCTGCTTTGGCTCCTATAAGCCGCTCGACCGCGCGCTCATCCGCGTCACCCGCAACGCCGACATCGACCCGGACGGCGAGGGCGTCGAGGAGGAAGAGGATTACCGCCAGCACATGAAGCGCATCCTCAAGAAGCGCCTGCGCCTGCAGCCGGTAGTGCTCGCCGTCTCGGGCTCACTCGAGAAGCAGACGCTCAAGACTATCCGCAAGGCGCTCGAGCTCTCGCGTCGCTCGGTCTTTACCTGCGATATCCCGCTCAACCTGGGCTATGTCTTTGGCATTGAGGGCAAGATTCCCGAGCACCTGCGCAACGAGCTGCTCTTTACGCCATTTAAGCCGCAGCCCAACCCCACCATCGATATGTCCCGCTCCATCCGCGAGCAGGTGCTTCAGCACGACAAACTGCTCTTTTATCCCTATGAGGCCATGAACCCCTTCCTGGATCTGGTACACGAGGCCGCCTACGACCCCGAGTGCATCTCGCTGCGCATCACGCTCTACCGCGTGGCCAAGCAGAGCCGCCTGTGCGAGTCGCTGATCGATGCCGCCGAGAACGGCAAAGAGGTCACGGTGCTCATGGAGCTCCGCGCCCGCTTCGACGAGCAGAACAACATCGAGTGGGCCGAGCGTCTGGAAGAGGCAGGCTGCACCGTCATCTACGGCTCCGAAGGCTTTAAGTGCCACTCCAAGATCTGCCAGCTCACCTATCGCGAGGGCATGGCGCTTACACGCCTCACGCTTTTGGGCACCGGCAACTTTAACGAGAAGACGGCCAAGCTCTACAGCGACTTTATGCTCATGACCGCCCATCCCGGCATCGGCGAGGACGCCAACTTGTTCTTCCGCAACCTGTCGCTGGGCAACCTGCGCGGCGATTACCGCTTCCTGGGCGTGGCGCCGGTCGGCCTGAAGCCACTCATTATGCGCGGCCTGGATCGCGAGATCCAGCGTGCCCTCGCTGGCGAGCCCGCCCGTGTGTTCTTTAAGCTCAACTCGCTCACCGACCGCGAGGTCATCGACAAGATCGCCGAGGCATCGTGCGCAGGAGTCCGCGTAGACATGATCATCCGCGGCATCTCGTGCCTCAAGCCGGGCGTTCCGGGCAAGACCGAGAACGTGCATGTCCGTTCTATCGTCGGACGCTTTTTGGAGCATGCGCGCGTTTACGCCTTTGGCGTGGACTCGGACATGATCTATCTGAGCTCGGCCGACATGATGACGCGCAACACCGAGCACCGCGTGGAGATCGCCTTCCCCGTGCTCGACCCCACCTGCCGCGCCCTGGTGCACGAATACATGGGCATGCAGCTGCGCGACAACGTGAAGGCACGCAGCCTCACGAGCGACGGCACCTGGGTCCCCGTGGAGCGTGCAGAGGGTGAGAAACCCTTCAACTCGCAGGAGGCTCTGCTGGAGCGCGCCTATCGCAACGCCGAGGCCGCGCCCGAGCCCGTCATTGAGGCGGAACCTGCCCCCGAGGCCGAGCCGCAGCCAGTAGCACCCAAGGTCCAAGAGGTCCAGGCGACCGTCATTGAGCCCGAGCCTGCACCTGCACCTCAGCCCGATCCGCAGGTCACCAAGCCCGCACCCGAGACGAGCGCCCGTCGCGATAAGCCCGCCGGCAAGACCAAGGCCATCGAGCGCCATCGCCCCGGCCGCGTGCGCATGGGCCTGGGTCTAATCGGCCTGGGTCTTAAGACGCTCATTACCGGCAAGACGAAATAGTCGTTTGTAGAAGCAGTTTGTAGAAGCGCCCCGCATTTGAGGAAAGCCT
This sequence comes from Collinsella sp., assembly GCA_018378775.1. Classification (GTDB taxonomy): domain Bacteria; phylum Actinomycetota; class Coriobacteriia; order Coriobacteriales; family Coriobacteriaceae; genus Collinsella. The sequence goes on from JAGZWV010000055.1 coordinate 2,996, forward strand.
CGGATGCGGGGCGCTTTTCCCTGCTACCATGGTGCGAACAACAACGCGAATGACAGGCAGGAATATGAAGCTCACTATAGAATCGATGACCTACGGCGCCGACGGGCTGGCACACGCCGACAACGGCAAGGCCGTCTTTGTGCAGGGCGCCGTGGCAGGCGACACCGTCGAGGCCGAGGTCGTACAGGACGGCAAGTCGTTCATGCGTGGCCGCACCACCGAGATTCTGGAGCCAAGCCCCGATCGCATTCAGCCTCCCTGCCCCTTCGTGGGCATCTGCGGCGGCTGCTCGTGGGGCAATCTCTCACGCACGGCACAGCTCGCCGCCAAGGAGCAAAACCTGCGCTCCACGCTCGAACGCATTGGCAAGTTCGCTCCTGAGCAGGTCGATGAGCTGGTGCAGCCCATCCGCCACACCAAGGACGACTGGGGCTACCGCAATAAAATCGAGCTCGAACCGACCGTCGTCAACGGTCGCGTGCGCCTTGGCATGCACGGTATCGACCCCAGCAAGATCGTGACCGTCGATGCGTGCCCGCTGTTCGATAAGCGTTTTCCCAAGGCGCTCAAATCGGTCGTCGGCGCACTCAACTATCTAAGCGGCAGCCATGATTTGGGCCTCGAGCGCGTGGGCATTCGCGCCTCGCGCCGCACTAAGGCGCTCGAAGTCGCACTCTGGACGCCCACGGGTTCCTTCCCGCGCTCGCAAGTCTCGCGCGTGCTGGCAGACGCCGCGCACCCCACAAGCGTGGTGCGCGTGATGAGCAAGGGCGAGAAGAAGGCCCGCCGCGTCTCTAAGGTAGAGATGCTCGCCGGCGAGGGCTCGTGGACCGAGAACATCGCCGAAGGCCAGATGCGCCTGTCCGCTCCGTCGTTCTTCCAAGTCAACACCAAGGGTGCCGAGATTTTGATCGAGCTCGTTATGGACGCCCTCGACCCGCAGGAAGACGAGCTGGCCGTGGACCTGTACTGCGGTGCCGGCACCTTTACCCTGCCGCTCGCCCGCCGCTGCGATTACGTCGCCGCCGTCGAGGCCTACGGCCCCGCCGTGCGCGATCTACGCCGTAACCTGGAAATCAACAAGCTTGATAACGTCGACGTCATTGGCGGAGACGCGGTGCGCGAGTTCCCCGACCAGGACGCCGATGTCCTAGTAGTCGACCCGCCGCGTGCAGGCCTAGCGCCTGAGGCCATCGACCTCATCGCCAGCACAAGCGCTCGCGATGTCGCCTATGTGAGCTGCGACCCGGCCACCCTGGCGCGCGATCTTAAACGCTTTGTCGAGGAAGGCACCTTCTCCCCCGTAAAGATCACGCCAGTCGACCTGTTCCCACAAACCTTCCACTGCGAGACCGTCGTCCACCTTAGGCGCAACTAGCCGCTTAATCATTGCTCAGAAAATCATTGGGAAATCGAGCGTGGCAAGCGGAGGTCTTCGGGGTATAAGACGGCTAATTGTATGCCGCTTTTTGAAAGGAACCCTTATGCCCAGCGTTGCCGTTCTTGCCGCCGATGGCTTTGAAACGATTGAATGCCTGACCATGGTCGATGTCATGCGTCGCGGCGGTGTGCGTGCCACGCTCGTCTCGATCATGCCCACGCGCGAGGTCGTAAGCTCGTTGCAGATTCCCGTAACTTGCGACGCACTCTTTGACGAGATTAACTTTGACGAGTACGACTGCGTCGTGCTGCCCGGCGGTCTGCCCGGCGCCACCAACCTGCGCGCCGACCAGCGCGTCTGCGACGTAGTCTGCGAGTTCGCCGCGACCAAGCATGTTGCCGCCATCTGCGCCGCCCCGTTTATCCTGGGCGAGCTTGACCTACTCGAGGGACGCCACGCCACGTGCTTCCCCGGCTTTGAGAAGAGCTTCCCCGAGGGCGCCTATACCGGCGACAAGGTCACGCACGACGGCAACATCATCACCGCCAGCGGTATGGCCCAGTCGCTCCCCTTTGCGCTTGAGTTGCTGCGTACGCTCGCCGGCGACAAGGCTGTCGAGAAGGTTGCCGAGGGCATTCAGCTATGATTTTGGCTTCGCAATCACCGCGCCGCATCGAGTTGATGCGCGAAGCGGGCTACGACATCCGCGTCATTCCCGCTGACATCGACGAGACTCCTTTTGATGACGAAACCCCGCTTACGCTTGTCGAGCGCTTAGCTCGCGCTAAGGCTGCCGCCGTTGCCGCCGAGCACGCCGAGCCCAATGAGTTGACCATCGCGGCCGACACCATCGTCACCTTCGATGGCAAGCTTTTGGGCAAGCCGGCAAACGAGGACGAAGCCCGCACCATGCTCCACGAGCTCTCGGGGCGCACGCACCAGGTCGCAACCGGCGTCTGCATCGTTAGAGCCGGAGACGTAACAGCCCCGCACGCCGCCGAGAGCCTGTCGTTTGTCGATGTGACCGACGTGACGTTCTATGAGCTCACCGACGAGCAGATTGAGCGCTACGTCGCCTCGAGCGAGCCCATGGACAAGGCAGGCGCCTACGGCATCCAGGGCACAGGCGGGCGCATGCTCGTGCATGATATTTCGGGCGACTTCTACAACGTGGTGGGCCTGCCCATCGCACGCGTCGCACGCGCGATTCAAAAACTATCTTAATTGCATCTGGCGCTGGGTATCCCCCAGCGCCTACAATTTCGGCGTACCGTACGGATCCCGACCGGGCATAAGGCCCAGCGGAAAACCGATAGGAGTAAAACATGGATACACTGCTTGAGGCCATTGACGTTTGCGATGTCGATGGCTTTTGCTTTGGCAACTATACGGACGAGGAGGCCGGCACCGGTTGCACCGTAATCGTGGCACCCGAGGGCGCCACCGGCGGTGTTGACGTTCGCGGCGGTGCACCGGCATCGCGCGAGACCGACCTGCTGCGTCCCGAGAACACCGTGGACAAGGTCCACGCCGTCTGCCTTTCGGGTGGATCGGCCTTTGGTCTGGAGGCCGCAAGCGGCGTCGCCCGCGAGCTCGAGAGCCGCGGCATCGGCCTTCCCGTCGGCCCCACGCAGGTGCCCATCGTGTGCTCTAGCTGCATCTTCGACCTCGCGTTTGGCGACCCCACCGTACGCCCCGACATTGAGGCTGGCATCTCCGCCGTGCGCGAGGCGCTCGACAACACCCCCACCATGCTCGAGCAGGGCAATGTAGGTGCCGGCACCGGTGCCACCGTGGGCAAGCTCATGGGCCCCGCCACCTGCATGAAGGCCGGCCTAGGCGCTGCCGCCGTGGCACTCGGCCCTGTTAAGGTGGGTGCCGTGGTCTCGGTCAACGCCTGCGGCAATATCGTCGACCCCTTCACCGGTGAATGGGTCGCTGGTATGCGCGCTGCAGCAGATAGCGACCAGATCGTCGACATGGAGCTCGCAGCCTTTGCCGCAGCCGGTTCTATGCAGATGCCGCTCGACCGCACCAACACCACCATCAGCTGCATCGTCACCAACGTTGAGCTCACCAAGGCTCAGGCCACCAAGGTCTCCCAGATGGCAGCAGACGCCTATGCGCACGCAATCCGCCCCACGCACACCACCAACGACGGCGACACCATCTACACCCTCGCCAGCGGCAAACTGAGTGCCCAGGCAAGCGCCGCCGTCCCCCTAGACCTGCTGGGCATGCTCGCCGTAAGGGCTTTGCAAACCGCCATCGTAAACGGAGCCAAAACCGCCAAAACCTCCCACGGCATCCCCGGCGCCGCAAAGTAGCCTAACCTGACCGGTTGCCCGGTGGGGCTTGGTTATGTTTGCTGCTCTACAGTCCTGGCTCGCACGAAGAGCACATTAAGTGCTCTTCGGCTCGTGCGGAACTCGCGACAAACATAACCAAGCCCCACCGGGCAACCTACCAACCAAGTCTTTTCAGCCCAGGCCCCTGTGTACCACGCGTCTAAGATCTTCAAATTCAGGCAGCCTGACAATCGATTCTTATAGCAGAGGCCCCTTGGCCTTTAGTTTGATACAAGTTCCGCACGAGCCGGAAAGCACTAAATGTGCTTTCCGTGCGAGCAGGACTGTTCGCAGTAGCAAACTAAAGGCCAAGGGGCCCAGTCAACCTATCAGCAGCGATTACTCAGCAGTTAGTTGAATTTGAAGATCTTTGAGGCAAGATGGTATAGGCCGAGTGTGGTTTTGTCTCCGGCCCGTCCGCGCAGGTTGGTAAAGAATCCGACCACGCCGTAGCGAGCGCGACGATACATGCGCTCGTCGTACTCCTTCAGGTCCTTCCACAGCGTCTTCAGGCGCTCATCGGCACAATCTTCCTCGGAAAGCTTGGTGAGCACCGAGCAAATCGCCATCATCATGGTGAAGTAGCCCATCATGTACGAACGCAGACGCGAGGACTCGACGTCCTGGTACAGATGGAACGATTCCATCATGATGCGCGTTACGCGGAACTGCTGACCCAGGCGCTTGACCATCGTGGCCTCATTGACGCTCTGACCCTCGCGACCGATAAAGTAGCGATAGAGGTCGATGTCTGCGTAGTACATGGTCTTGCAGCGCGGCAGCGGCACGTAAGCGTAGATATTATCCACGTAGAACGTGTGTGCCGGCATAGGCAGATTGGACTCGCGCAGTACATCGGTGCGATAGCACAGGCTGTGCATGAGCAGGTTCTGATCGGGACGGAAGTGTCCAATCTGGTCCCAAGAGAAAATCTTTTTGCGCGGCAGGGCAAACTTGTAGCCAATAGCAGTATGCGTGCCCTCGTAAACCTTCTCGTACACGTAGTTCGAGATAAACAGGTCGACGCGCTGGTCGCGCTCCTCAAAGCCACGCAGAATCGACAGCATGGTCGAAAGTGCCGCACCGTCGAGCCAGTCGTCCGAGTCGACAACCTTGTAGTAGGTGCCCTGCGCCTCGCGCAGACCCGAAAGGACGGCAATACCGTGGCCGCCGTTCTCCTGGTGCACCGCGCGGATGATACCGGGATAACGGGCCTCCCACTCGTCGGCCTTGGCGGCCGTCTCGTCCTTGGAGCCGTCGTCCACCACGATAATCTCGATATCGGTGGCGTAATTGCTCCCCTCCAAGATGGAGGTGATGCAATGGTCCATGTCCTTGGCGGCGTTATACGAGGGAATACCGAATGTTATGACTTTATGCATGGCAGGCGATAATCTCATCCGAAAGATCGAGGGCGGAATTGGTCACGGCGTCCATATCGTAGTAACGATACTCGGCCAGACGACCCACCGGGTGGAAGTTCGTCAGGTTCTGGACGCGCTCAAGATAGCGCTCGTAGAGCTCACGGTTCTCGGGCTCCAGGATAGCGTAGTACGGCGTCTCGCCCGAGCCGGGCGTATAGGCCTTGGAGTACTCCTTCATGATGGTGGTCTTGCCGGGCAAGACCTGACCGGTCATGTTCTTGAACTCGGTGATACGCGTGTAGTCCTCGCTCGTGGTGTAGTTGACGGTGCCCACAGGCTGGAACTGGTCCATATCGAGCGTCTCGAACTTCATATCGAGCGTGCGGTACGGCAGCGCGCCCAGGTCGAGGTTGAACAGCTCGTCGAGTGGACCGGTGTAGACGATCTCGCCACCATAGACCTTGCCGTCGATCTTGACGGTAGTCTCGTCAATCTCAAAGAGGTCACGGGCGTCTACGTCACAGAATACGTCGATCAGATCGTGATCGAGCATATGCTCGAACAGCGCGGTATAGCCATCCTGCGGCATGCCCTGGAAAGGAGCCTGCGGGAAGTAGCGATCGTCATCGCCCACAAAGACGGGAACGCGGCCGGTGATCGAGGGGTCGATCTGATCGGGCGTCTGGCCCCACTGCTTCATGGTGTAATGCAAAAAGACGTTCTCGTAGACGTAATCGGCGACCTCGGCAAGATCCGGGTCGTTCTTCTTGCGCAGCTCCATGATGGGCACCTTGACGTCCTTGCCAAAGGTCTCCACGAGCTTCTGATACAGCTCCTCGCCGCGCTCATCGCCAAAGGCAAGCTTAAGGCTCGCATGGTTAAAGGGCACGGGCATAAGGGTACCGTTGATGTTGGCGAGCACCTTGTGCTGGTAGTCCGTCCACTTGGTAAAGCGCGACAGGAAGTTATGCACGCGCTCGTTAAAGGTATGGTAGATGTGCGGGCCATACTCGTGGACAAGGATTCCCGCCTCGTCAGTGCAGTCGAAAGCATTGCCCGCAATGTGGCTACGGCGCTCCAAAACGGCAACACGATAGCCGATGGTCTCGGCAAGACGGCGGGCGCAAACGGCACCGGCATATCCAGCACCGACGACAATCATGTCGTACGCGCCGGCGTTAAAGCCTTCAGGCAGGCCTGAGGTAATCTGCATCGATACTCCTTGTCAAAAGCCACGGGCTCGTTAGCTGGGCTTTTCTCGAACATTC
>JAGZWV010000206.1 GCA_018378775.1 Collinsella sp.
GTGAACTGGCGGAGTCCGTTAAGGGCGTTGGCCTGTTGCAGAATCTGGTCGTGCATACCCTGCCTGGTGACCGTTACGGTGTCGCCGCAGGTGGTCGCCGACTGGCAGCACTCAACATGCTGGCAGAGCGTGGCATCATTCCGGCTGACTGGCCTGTCCGCGTGAAAATTATTTCGCAGGAACTGGCGACGGCCGCATCGATGACCGAGAACGGTCATCGTCGGGATATGCACCCAGCCGAACAGATTGCCGGATTCTGTGCAATGGCGCAGGAAGGCAAAACACCTGCACAAATCGGTGATTTGCTGGGCTATTCACCCCGCCACGTTCAGCGAATGCTGAAACTGGCTGACCTTGCGCCTGTCATCCTCGATGCGCTGGCAGAAGACCTCATCACCACCGAGCACTGTCAGGCGCTGGCGCTGGAGAACGACACCGCGCGTCAGGTGCAGGTGTTTGAAGCCGCCTGTCAGTCGGGATGGGGCGGTAAACCGGAAGTACAGACCATTCGTCGTCTGGTGACCGAAAGTGAAGTGGCGGTGGCGGGGAACAGTAAATTCCGCTTCGTGGGGGCTGATGCCTTCTCGCCAGATGAACTGCGCACTGACCTGTTCAGCGACGACGAGGGTGGCTATGTGGACTGCGTGGCGCTCGATGCCGCCCTGCTGGAAAAACTCCAGGCTGTTGCTGAACACCTTCGGGAAGCCGAAGGCTGGGGATGGTGCGCCGGACGCATGGAGCCTGTCGGTGAGTGCCGTGAGGATGCCGGAACATACCGCTGTCTGCCGGAGCCGGAAGCGGTGCTGACGGAGGCGGAAGAAGAACGTCTGAACGAACTGATGACGCGTTACGACGCGCTGGAAAACCAGTGTGAGGAATCTGACCTGCTGGAAGCAGAAATGAAGCTGATGCGCTGCATGGCGAAGGTCAGGGCGTGGACGCCGGAGATGCGTGCCGGAAGCGGTGTGGTGGTGTCCTGGCGTTATGGCAACGTGTGTGTCCAGCGTGGTGTGCAGTTGCGCAGCGAGGATGATGCGGCTGACGACGCTGACCGCACGGAACAGGTGCAGGAGAAAGCGCCCGTGGAGGAAATCAGTCTGCCACTGCTGACGAAAAT
>JAGZWV010000056.1 GCA_018378775.1 Collinsella sp.
CAAGAGCTCGGCATTTACGTGATTCCGCTGCATGTGATTATCGAGGGCGAGGACCTGCTCGACCAGGTGCAGATTACCGCCCAAGAGTACGTCGCCCGCATGGCCGGCTCCGAGCAGCTGCCGCACACCTCGCAGCCGAGTGCCGGCGAGTTCAAGGAACTCTTTGACCGCGTGCGCGCCGACGGCCACGATAGCGCCATCTTTATCTCGCTGTGCAGCGAGTGGTCCGCCTGCTACGCCAACGCCAGCCTGACGGCCGAGACGCACGAGCTCGACGTGCGCTGCATCGACTCGCGCACCGGCTCGGGCGCCGAGGGCCTGCTGGTGGAGTACGCGCTGGCCATGCGCGAGGACGGCCGCAGCCTGGACGAGACCGAGGCGCAGATCCGCGCGACGCTGCCCGACGCCCACCTGCTGCTGATTCCCCGCACGCTCGAGAATCTCGTTAAGAACGGCCGCGCGCCCAAGCTCGCCGGCCAGCTCACGCAAATGCTCAACATTCGCCTGGCCGTTTCGCCGAGTGGAAATCGGGCGAGATCAAGGCCATAAAAAAGGGCCGCGGTGCCAAGCGCATCGTTACCAACACCATGGCCGATTGCCTCGCATTTTTGGCCGAGTATCCGGGCTCCAGCGTGCGCGTGCTCACGACCGGCGCCGCCGAGGAGCAGGAGCTTGTCAACGAGGCACTCGCGGGTCAGGATTACGTAGACGCCGGCACCGGCCCCATCGGCTGCACCATCGCCACCCACGTAGGCGTCGACGCCATCGCCATCAGCTACTGCCCCCGCTACCAGCCAACTCACTAGGGACGCCCACATCAGTTGCGGTGGAATAGGGACTGTTTTTGGCTTATTAGCCGCCAATCAATCCCTATTCCACCGCAACTTAGAAGCAGTTCATTTGGGACGGGGCTAAAAAGACTGGTATCAAACGTTTCAGACCAGTCTTTTAGCCCCGTCCCATTTTACCTACCCTACATCAGCCCGCTCAGGGCGATGTCGACGGCTTCGTTGAGGTCGTCGGTGATGTGGACAAGGTCTGGATCGAGTGGGCTGATCATGCCGGCATCCATCACCGGGCCGTTGAGCCAGTCGAACAGGCCCCTCGCGGTACCCACTGGACAAAAAATGGCAAATATGAGTACCGCCACCAAATTAGTAGCAGCAAAATCTCGCCGGAATTGATCATTTCGATCAATTCCACGTCTTGCCAAGGCTCAAAATTCCGTGTTTAGTGGGTTAGATATATAGAATAATGTGGAATTGGTATTCTATTCTTACCAAATGTTATGAGACTACATTAACAACAGTACTCATATTTGACGTTATTTGACCACGGAGTCATTCGAGGACCCCTCCCCACGCCGCCAACACGCCCCATAGCCGCCAAAACACCTTTAACAACAGCCGCCGCACGTTTTGGCACCGGCTAATTGCCACTCACGGATCGGTACCCCACTATTACCGAACCAAAATCGAAGTCGCATATCTCATAAAGCTGAAATGACGTACCCTCATCCCAATGAACGCTGACAAGAATGGCATTCAAATGAGCAACGCCGTGCATCAATACGCCCTTTTCGGGAACGCCTTATTCAAACTCAATAAAACGGTTGTCCACGCTTCAGATCCGCGTAAGCAGATCGTAATCTGTAGCAACGGTCCAGACATCCGTTACGCAACACTCGAAGAATGGGACAAAGCCGGCAAATCTTTCGGCGAACGTGCACAGACCGAGGGCATCGTCACCAGCGCGAGCCCAGCGCGCGACAAACTCGAGCTCTTTCGCAATCTTTTTACCGGCCGCAAAGATGTGCACGCTCACGGGTATCGCAGAAAAGACGGGGGCATCGGCTATACACCCGCCTGCGCAAATGAGTGGAAGCCAGGCATTTGCCCCAAAGCAAACCATCACAGAATTAAATGCGCTGAATGTCGCAGCCGCACATTCCTTGAGCTGAACGATGCCGCCATTATCGCCCATTTCAAAGGCAGCGACGACAGGCTCCGGGACGTCATAGGTCAATATGTTCTCGACAAAGACTGCAACACAAATGTCCTTGTCATTGATTTTGACAAAGCCGATTGGAAAGAAGCGACAAACGCTATCAGGCTTGTCGTAAAAAACCATGGAATTAACGCTGCGGTCGAGCGATCAAGGTCAGGCAACGGCGCGCATATCTGGTTTTTCTTCCTAGAACCTATAAACGCAAAGACAGCACGAGATTTCGGTAGCTGCCTTATCGCCGAAGCAGCGGCACTCAACAAGACAATCACCTTCGAAGCCTTTGACCGAATGATACCCGCGCAGTCCACCATTCCTGAAGGCGGCTTTGGAAATCTCATTGCGCTGCCCTTTCAGGGAAAAGCGCAGCGGGAAGGAAACAGCGTATTTGTTGACGAACGATTCGAGCCCTTTCCCGACCAATGGCTTTACCTTTCGCAAATCCAACTAATCTCGCGTGCGACGGTGGATCGTCTGATCGAGGACACCAAAAACAAACCGCTTGGAATAGCAACAGCTGCAGCGACAAACAAAACCAGGCGCAATGTCCAAAAGCCACGAAAGCGGCTCCCGCTCACGCCACGAGACTTCCCCTCGAACCTGCTCGTCACACAAGCCGATATGCTCTACATCCCCGAAAAGTCTCTGAGCCCGGCAGCTCAAATGGAAATCCGCAGGCTTGCGACATTTGCCAACCCGGAGTTCTTCCGTGCGCAATCTATGCATCAATCAGTATTCGGCAAACCGCGACTCATAGACCTCAGCGAACTTAGAGATGGCCGCGTCGCGATTCCCAGAGGCTGCAAAGCCCAACTTGAGCAGCTGATTCAAGAAGCCCACGTTACTGCCCATTATTCAGACGAACGTAGCACAGGCAATCCAATTGAGATGGCATTCAAAGGGACCCTTCATCCCGAACAGCAAATTGCCGCCGACCAGATGCTTGAATACGAAGACGGAATCATGTCTGCGCCAACGGGCTTCGGTAAAACCGTCATCGGAGCTTATCTTATTGCCGCCGTTGGTCTTCCGGCGCTCGTCATTGTTCCAAAGACCGCGCTCATAGCCCAATGGAAATCGCAGCTCGAACGATTTCTCGACATTACGGACACCAGAGAGCCGGTCCGAACGCCAAAAGGACGAATCAGCAAAAAGCAACCTCCCCTTATTGGACAAATCGGAGGGGGCAAAACCGCCGTCAGCGGCCTTATCGACGTCGCTTCCTTTCAGTCGCTATCTGGCAAAGACTCCCAAACCGGGGAGCCGATAGTTAAGAACCTTGTTCGTAATTACGGCCTCATTATCTGCGACGAATGCCACCATGCTGCCGCGCCACAGCTCGAGCTCGTCCTCAAGTCCGCTCCAGCCAAATATATATATGGCCTCTCCGCGACACCCGAGCGCTCCGACGGACTCACGCGGGCGCTCTCGATGCTCTGCGGCCCGCTTCGCTATGTCATCGATCCAAAAACGCAGGCAATTCAGCAGGGCATCCAGCGCATCGTTCGACCGAGATTTACCGGCATTCGGCTATCCGCCTACGAGCCGGATGCAAGCTTCAATCAGATTCTCGATATGCTGTGTGCACATGCGGCAAGAAACGAATTGATTGTCGATGACGCCCTCGAAGCAGCGTCAAACGGTCGACATCCGCTCATACTATCCAAAAGGAAAAAGCATGCTGAGGAACTGTTCAGGTTGCTTAATGATCGCAGACACGAGCCCATACTCTTAACCGGAGAAATCGGCGCCAAAGAAAGAAAAGCGATACTGAACAGTCTTCCCGGCTTTGAGCATGAACATCGAATCATCGTCGCCACCGAAAGCCTTCTGAGCGAGGGCTTCGATCTGTCCTACCTTGACACCCTTTTCATTGCCACGCCGATATCTTGGGACGGCAGCGTAACGCAGCAGGTGGGCAGACTGCACAGAAGCCACGAGGGCAAGCAACAGGTTGAGATATTCGACTACATTGACCTGTCGATACCCATGCTCGCCCGCATGTACCAGAAAAGACTCAAGACGTACGCCAAGTTGGGGTACGAAATTTATTCAGCAGAGGACAGCGAGCAACCCGATTACAACATTCTCATAGAGCCGGCAAACGCTATTGAGGCATTAATTAAAGACATCACCGGTGCCACAAAGAGTGCCTTCATAGCCGCATCCTACGCATCCGCCACATGCCTCACGAAACTCACCACCACACTCGCAGGCGCAGCCGCCCGTGGGATTACCCTTGAGGTTTATGTTGCCTCACCTCCGCGCGATGACGCGAAAGCGATTTTTGCCGAGATGAACGTCGACTATTCCGTCAAGGCCAAAGGGCGGCTGTGCGCGGCCGTGATTGACGAGGAAACTGTCTGGTACGGGACTATCCCGCTGCTGGCATTCCCCAAGAAAGAAGACCGCAGCATCCGTTTCAAAAGCAACGAAGTCGCCGCTGAGTTTTTGAGCGAAATCCAGCAATGAGGAGAACCGGGGGCCGCAGCAGCGAACGGGGCGCGCCTATCAGTTGCGGTGAAATAGGGACTGTTTTTGGCCAATCGACCGCAAATCAGTCCCTATTCCACCGCAACTTGGAAATCGGCGATCAGCCCAGCGGACCCTGAAACAGTTCCTCATGCGAGCCCATTCTCACCAGCCTAATCACTGGGTTAGTCTTATGGGGAAGATAAAGAACGACCACATCGACCAAGCCATCGGATAGGTGGAAATCGATGTGGCCGTTGTAGTTTCCGCCCGGGTTTGAGAGCTCGTGGGCGCCATACTCCGCCGGAAGTGACCCATGAGCCACAAGCTCTGCAACCGCCGCTTTAAACTCACTTTTTAGCTGCGGATGCATGCGCATCGTTCGTTTGTAGTCCGCCTTAAATTGAGCCTCGACTTTAATCTCGAACATCGCTATTCCTCATCGAGGAATGACATAAGCTCATCAGCGTTATTGAATGACGGACTATCGTCCGGCAAAATCCCCAACTCATGAGCCTCGGCGATCACCATGGCACGCCTCGTCGCCTCGTTGGGCATCTCCGCCCTTCCTACAATCTCAAAAGGAATCTTTCGCTGATTTACCAGCTGCCGAACGGCAAGATTGAGATAGGAATTGAGGCTGAGGCCGACCGAATCCAAGAACTCAGTCGCCTGCTCCTTGAGCCCCTCTTCGAGGCGAACCGTCGTAGGCTTAACCGTTGCAGTAGACATACGCGACCTCCTTGCCCTCGTCTTTTGCATCAGTATACCCAATATAAATGGCAACCTGACGTTAGATAGCATCAGATTGCCATGCATATTCATGTCGCGGTAGACACGATTGCTCTACATCAACCCGCTGAGCGCAATGTCAACGGCCTCGTTGAGGTCGTCGGTAATGTGTACCAGATCCGGGTCGAGCGGGCTAATCATACTGGCGCTCATTACCGGGCCGTTAAGCCAGTCGAACAGGCCCTGCCAGTACTCGGTGCCCACCAGCACAAGCGGCATGCGCTTGACCTTGTGCGTTTGCACCAGCGTGAGCACCTCGAACATCTCGTCGAGTGTGCCAAACCCGCCGGGAAAAACAATAGCGCCCGAGCTGTATTTGACGAACATGGTCTTGCGCACAAAGAAGTAACGGAAGTCCATACCAAGGTTCACGTATTTGTTGAGCCCCTGCTCGTGCGGCAGCTCAATGCCCAAACCAACTGACTTGCCGTTGACGCTCGCCGCCCCCTTATTAGCCGCTTCCATGACACCAGGACCACCGCCGGTGATAACCGCCACGCCGCGCTGGGCAATCTTACGGCCGACTGTGCGCGCCGCCTTGTAGAGCGGATCGGTCTTGGGCGTGCGGGCGCTGCCGAAGATGGTCACCGCAGGACCAAGCTCGGCAAGCGCGCCAAAGCCATCGACGAATTCTGCCTGAATACGAAGGACGCGCCACGGATCGGCATGCAACCAGTCGGTTGAATCTTCGGGCGCCAGCAGGTTGGCGTAGGTGTTGTCCTTAGGAATCATGGGGCCGCGCATAACCACGGGGCCGCGGCGGTACGTCTCGTCGTAGGCAGGCTCGCCCTCGACATTCTCGTTCTTAATCATGGGTACTCCTATCGAGAAAAAGAAAAACGGGCGGGGTCGACGCCATGCGCCAAACACCCGCCCGAACATCAACCATTCGGTATGGTACCCACGATGCATCAAGTGCTTGCAAGCTATCGGTCATCGGTCGCGCAGACGGTGTTAGCGAACGTGATGACCGGCCAGCGCTCGCCCCTTGCCGTTGCTAGCGCTCTGCAAGCGCCCGCGCCGCTCTTAGTAGTCCACCGCCGCAGGGCTGTTCATCCAATCGCTCACAAACGCGCCGTAACGGCCCTCGATAATGGCCTGGCGGGCACGCTGCATAAGGTTGAGCAGGTAGTAAATGTTGTGCATTGACAGCAGAATGCCGCCGAGCATCTCCTTCTGCGTGACCATGTGGCGGATGAGCGCGCGGCTGTAGCCGCCCGTGCACACCGGGCAGGTGCAAGTGGGGTCGATGGGGCCGTCGTCGTGCGCAAAGCGCGCGTTGCGGAAGTTAAGGCGACCCTCGCTGGAAAACGCCGTGCCCATACGACCGGTGCGCGTCGGCAGGACGCAGTCAAACATATCGATGCCCACGCCCACACCGCGCACGAGGGTGGTGGGGTTGCCGACGCCCATCAGGTAGCGCGGCTTGTGCTTAGGCATGTACTCGGAAGCGAGCGGCGCCAGCGTCTCGAACATGGTCTCGTGGTCCTCGCCCACCGAGTAGCCGCCGATGCCGTAGCCGGGGAAGTCGCCGCACTCCTCCAGGTGGCGTAGCGAACGCAGGCGCAGGTCCAGATGCATGCCGCCCTGGACGATGCCAAAGAGTGCCTGGTCATCGCGGGTGTGTGCCTTATAGCAGCGCTCTGCCCACATGCTCGACAGCTCCACGGCGCGCTCAACGTAGGCGCGCGTGGCGGGATAGCCCGGGCACTGGTCGAGCTGCATGCAGATGTCGGAGCCGAGCTTCATGGCGATCTCCATGTTGTCCTCGGGCGTCCAGAACACGTGGCGGCCATCGTAGTCGTTGACGATAAAACGCACGCCCTCGTCGGTAAGCTTGACAGCGTCGTTGTGGCTAAAGACCTGGAAGCCGCCCGAGTCGGTGAGGATGGGGCCGTGCCAGTTCATGAACTTGTGCAGTCCGCCCAGCTCGGCGATGGTGTCCTCGCCGGGACGCATGGACAGGTGGTAGGTGTTGGCGAGGACGATCTGGGCACCGAGTTGCTTGACGGTCTCGGTGGGAATGCCCTTGACGTTTGCCTTGGTGCCCACGGGCATAAAGATCGGCGTCTCGATGTCGCCGTGTGGGGTGTGCAGCACGCCGGCGCGTGCGTGCGTCGTCGGGTCCTCGGCAATCAGGTCGAATTTAAAGAGGCTCTGGTCCATAAACTGGAACTCCTTGGTTGCGGTTCATACGCAGACCATTATACGGGCAACCCGCAAAGAGCACCGACTCGACAGAAACTGGTGTAAAGGGGTCAGGCTACTTTGCACCAAACACTAATGATCCCTTGGGCACGGAGGAAAACGGATCACCGGGTCAGACCAACCCCCTCGGTGATCCGTTTTCCTCCGTCCCCAACGGATCATTCCGATGTTTCGGCAATGCCAGCGAGCGGTCGCCAGAGCGAACAAATTGGCATGAAAAGAGGGCGGCATTGACCTTCTGGTCATGCCGCCCTCTTTGAATGACAAGTTGTCGCTCTGGTGACCGCGCAGCGTCGACTCGTTACGCGGTTTGGTAAAACCGCGTAACCCCTAGGGACGCTGACCCATACCACCCTCGAGGGTGACGGTCTCGCCATTCATATACTTAAAGTCGGGGCCGCAAAGCTGAACGACCACGCGGCCGATCTCCTTCTCGACGTCGCCGTAGTGGCCCGCCGGCGGCATGTGGACGTTGGCCTTGAACGCCTCGGGATAGGCTTCCTGGAAGTTCTCGAGCGCAGCAGTCCAGGCAAGCGGGCACACGATGTTGACGTTGATGCCGTCCTTGCCCCACTCGTTGGCGGCGACGCGGGTCAGGCCGCGGATGCCCTCCTTGGCGGCAGCATAGCTGCACTGGCCATAGTTGCCAAACAGGCCGGCGCCCGAAGCAAAGTTGACCACGGAGCCCTTGGTCTCCTTCAGGTGCGGATAGGCCTTCTGCATGTACAGGTAGGTGGCATACAGGCCAGAGTAAATGGCCAGGTTAAACTGGTCCATGGTGTGGTCGGCGATGGTCACGCCCGAGGCACTGGCCTGAGCGTTGTTGACGACGGCGTCGATGCGACCGAGCTCCTCGATGGCCTTGTCGATAACGTTCTGCACGACGGCCTCGTTGTCCTGGCCGGCGGAGACATCGGCCTGAACAGGGAGAACCTTGACGCCGTACTCGGCCTCGAGGGATTCCTTGGCAGCCTCGAGCTTGGCAACGTTGCGGCCGGTAATGACGAGGTTTGCGCCCTCCTTGGCAAAAGCGATATCGATACCGTAGCCGATGGAGCCAGCGGAGCCGTCCTTGAGCGTGGCCTTGCCGCCGCCGGTGACGATCACGGTCTTACCAGTGAAAAGTCCCATATAAAGTCCTTTCAAATCGCGACGGGCGCACCCGCCGACTGCGCGCATCCAAATAAACGCGACAAAAGCTGAAATGCAACTTTAACGGGTTCAAGTGAAAAGAAAAGGCCTCGGCAGGCGAACGGCATAACGTCTTTCGGCGAAGGGATTGTCAAGTACAAACTGGATAAAGTGGCCGAGTTTTTGCTATCGACGCGAGCCATCGAACACGTTTTGAAACTTTGCTGCAGCGCGCGGGATGTCGACGCGAGACTTTATCATAGGGTGACAAACAACGATGAGGAGCACATGCCTATGACAGACGAGCTGGACCCCCAGACTCAACAGCATATTGATGATTCCGCAGACGTCACCGCAGAT
>JAGZWV010000057.1 GCA_018378775.1 Collinsella sp.
GGAGCGGATCAAGAAGTCCCTCGGGTGGCTGAGCCCGATGGAGTACCGCAGGAAGCTTGGATACGCCTAGGCGCGGTCCAAGAAATCGTCCGCACCCCCTTTTACCAGTTAAAAGGTCTAATCAGTCCTTATTTCACCGCAACTGAAACAGGGGCGCTCTCCAAGAGAGCGCCCCTGCCGGGTTTCCATAGTTCTGGCGAAGCAGTCCTTGAGATCCGCCTTGCCTTATGCCAAGAACTCCTTGGTGGTCGCCACGATGTTGGCGGCGTCCAGACCGTACTTGTGCAGAAGCTCGGCACCCGGGCCGGACTCGCCGAAGGTGTCGTTGACGCCGATCTTCTTGAGCGGCGTCGGGCACTGTTCGCACAGGACGTCGGCAACGGCGCTGCCCAGGCCACCGATCACAGAGTGCTCCTCGACGGTCACGACGTGGCCGGTCTTGGTGGCGCTCTTGACGATCAGGTCGGCATCGATGGGCTTGATGGTGTGCATGTTGATGACCTCGGCGTCGATACCCTCGGCAGCGAGCTGCTCGGCGGCCTCGAGAGCCTCGCCGACCATCAGGCCGCAGGCGATGATGGTCACATCGGCGCCCTCGCGCATGACAATGCCCTTACCCAACTCGAACTTGTAGGTCTCGGGGTCGTTGATAACCGGCGAGGCCAAACGGGCGAAGCGCATGTACACCGGACCGTCGCACTCGTAGGCGGCGCGCGTCACGGCGCGGGCCTCCACGTCGTCGGCGGGAACAATCACGGTCATGCCAGGGATGACGCGCATCAGGGCGATATCCTCGCAGCACTGGTGCGTGGCGCCATCCTCGCCCACCGAGATACCGGCGTGCGTGGCACCGATCTTAACGTTAAGGTGCGGGTAGCCGATGGAGTTACGGACCTGCTCAAAGGCGCGACCGGCAGCGAACATGGCAAAGGTGCTCGCGAAGGCAACACGACCGGTGGTCGCGATACCGGCGGCAACACCCATCAGGTTGCTCTCGGCGATACCCACGTCGAAGAAGCGGTCGGGGCATGCGGCCTTAAATTTGCCGGTCTGCGTGGCGGCGGCCAGGTCGGCGTCGAGGACCACAAAGTCATCGTGCTCGTTGGCGAGCTCGACGAGGGCCTCGCCGTAGCTTACACGCGTGGCGATTTTCTTGACGTCTGCCATCCTAGAGCTCCTCTCCGGCGGCCGTGAGCTCTGCCATGGCCAGCTCAAACTGTTCATCGTTGGGGGCCTTACCGTGCCAACCAACCTGGTTCTCCATAAAGGAAACGCCCTTGCCCTTCATGGTCTCGGCGATAATGGCGGTCGGCTGGCCCTTGGTAGCGCGAGCCTCGGCAAAGGCGGCGCGGATCTGGTCGAAGTCGTTGCCGTCGGCGAGCTCCACCACGTGGAACTTGAACGCGCGGAACTTGTCGGCGAGCGGCATGGGGTCGTTGACCTCCTCGACGGGGCCGTCGATCTGCAGACCGTTGTGGTCGACGATCACGCAGAGGTTATCGAGCTGCTGATTGCCGGCAAACATGGCGGCCTCCCAGACCTGGCCCTCCTCGCTCTCGCCATCGCCCAGCAGGGCGTACGTGCGGTAAGTATCGCCCCAGTGCTTGGCGGCAACCGCCATGCCCACGGCGGCGGAGATGCCCTGGCCGAGCGAACCGGTAGACATGTCAACGCCCGGGGTGTCGTTCATGTTGGGGTGACCCTGCAGGTGACTGCCGATGTGGCGCAGCGTCTCGAGATCCTCCTTGGGGAAGAATCCGCGCTCGGCGAGCACGGCGTACAGGCCCGGAGCGCAATGGCCCTTGGAGAGCACAAAACGGTCGCGATCGGCCTTGCGGGGATCGGCCGGGTCGACGTTCATTTCCTCAAAGTACAGATAGGTCATGATGTCGGCAGCGCCGAGCGAACCGCCCGGATGGCCGGACTTGGCAGCGTGCACGCCGGTGACGATGCCCTTCCTTACCTCGTTGGCAACCTTTTTGAGCTCTTCGTCGCTCATTGTGCCTTCCTTTCATCCTCATTAGACAAAATGCGCACGGCACCGAAGGTAATCCCAACACAGCCGCAATGCACGTACGTCATTCATTATGCTGGAAACTGATGGCTTTACCAGAGTTTTTATCATTATTTGAACAATTTAGCAGGCAGAACCGCTGATGAAACGGTTTATCAATGTGAACGTCTTTTGGATGGAACGCGGTCGCCCCTACGCGTTAATGTCCTTAAAGCCCTCGCCGAAGGCTTCCGTAACGTCGGCAACCGTCACGATGGCATGAGGATCGCGCTCGCGCACAATCGTCTTGAGGGTATTGAGCTCTCGACGGCTCACGATGACCATAATCACCGGCTTCTCGGCACCCGAATACATGCCAGTCGCCTTAAACTTGGTACAACCACGACCCAGGCCATACATGATATCGGCAGCGATATCAGGGAACTTGTCCGAGATGATGAGTACCATACGGCGCTTGTTGCCACCATCGACCACGGCATCGATCACGTAGCCGCTAATGACCATCGAAAGGCCTGCATATAGTGCGTTTTCGATTGAAAAGACCGGAGCCGATAGCGCGCATACGGCAACATCGATCGCCATGACGGTCGAGCCCACCGGCAGCGAGGTGTTACGCGAGATGATTTGGCCAATCGTGTCCGAGCCGCCGGTGTTGGCGCCGGCGCGCAACACCATGCCGTAACCGATGCCCGTAATAATGCCGCCCCACATGGCAGGGAGCATCAGGTCCGCATCCGCCAGAGGTGCTACAAACGGGGCGAACAGATCGGTAAAGAAGCCCAGCAGCACAAAGCCCGTCGCGGTCTGCACCACGTAGAACATGCCGCCCTCGCGCATAACGACCAACAACAGCAAGGCGTTCATCACGATCGTCTGAATACCAACGGGAAGCGATAGGCCGCGCGCCGCGCCGACCGCCTGGATAATGGTGGCAAGGCCCGTAACGCCACCGGCGGCAAGACCGTTGGGAATCAAAAACAAGTCGGTCGCGATGGCGGCCAAGGCACACCCCAACATGATCTGGGGCAGGTCGTGAAAGAAGTTCATCGAAAGAATGCGCTTGATGTCCAGACGATATGCCATGCTGCCTCCCTCAAAAAAGCGCACCCCATCGGATGCGCTTTGAACTTCTTCTTGTATTCGATTCTACCGATTCGCCGAACAAAAACCACCCCTGCGCAGGGTTTATTCTGGATACAAACCCGTCCAACCGTTGGGCTTGGCATCGGCTTGAAGCCGCCCGATGTTTTAGACCTCCGAGCCTTCTGCATCGGCGTTGCCGGTGGCCCAACGATGGTAGCCAATAACAAACGGGTCCAGGTCGCCATCGTCAAGGACGGCCTCGACATTGCTGGTTTCCACGCCCGTGCGTAGGTCTTTGACCATCTGGTACGGGTAGAGCACGTAGCTGCGAATCTGGTTGCCAAAACCAATCGTGGTCTTGGGTCCGCGGATCTCATCCAGGGCCTCGGCGCGCTTCTCGAGCTCAATCTCGTACAGGCGAGCCTTGAGGATCTGCATGCACGCGGCCTTGTTCTGGATCTGGCTGCGCTCGTTTTGGCAGGTGACCACAATGCCGCTGGGGAAATGCGTCACGCGCACGGCGGAGTCGGTGGTGTTAACGCCCTGACCGCCCGGGCCGCTCGCGTGGTACACGTCCACGCGGATGTCATCGGGACTGATTTCGATGTCGATATCATCGGGTAGCACGGGGATGACCTCGACGCCGGCAAACGTGGTCTGGCGGCGCTTCTTGTCGTCGGTGGGGCTAATGCGCACCAGACGGTGGACGCCGGCCTCGGCGCGCAGCATGCCAAACGCGTCCTTGCCCTCGACGGTAAAGGTCGCGCGATCAATGCCGATGACCTCGGCGGCGGGGCAGTCGTTAATCGTGACCTTCCAGCCGCGGCGCTGGCAATACTTCATGTACATCTTAAAAAGCATGAAGGTCCAGTCCTGCGCCTCCAGACCACCCTGTCCGGGCTTGATGGTCACAATCGCGTCGCCGTGATCGAACTCACCGGTAAACCAGCTCGAAAGCTCGAGCTCGTCGATAGCACGGGCCAGGCGTTCTGCCGTAGCGGCAGCCTCCTCGCGCAATGCGGCGGCATCGGGGTCGTCGCCCATCTCCTCGGCAAGCTCCAGCGCCGCGCGGGCGTCAGATAGCTCGCCGCGCGCGGTATCCACGGCAGCGATATCTTCCTTGGCGCGAGCGATCTCCTCCATGGTGGCGCGAGCGGCGTCGGCGTCATCCCAAAAGCCGGGGGCCACGCTTTTGGCCTCGAGCTCGGTCACGCGGGTGCGCTTCTCATCCAAATGAAGATACGACTCGACCTCGCTGAGCCGGTCCGCAAACGCGTCCAGCTCGGCGGGCGTTACCTCTAAAGCCTCGGCCATTAACGATTCCTGCCGTGGCAGTACTTGAACTTCTTGCCGCTGCCGCAGGGGCAAAGGTCATTGCGGCCAACGTTGACGTACGGGTCGTCGCTCTCGTCCTTGCGGTAGGTGGTCACCTTGCCGCCGTTGTTGACAGCAGCCGGGCCTCCCTGGACGGCCGTACGAGCCTGCACCTGTGCCTGTTTGCGCAGCACCGAGTCGCCGTTGTCACCATCGACCTCGGCAGGACCGGAGAAGCGCGCACCCTCGAGCGTGGGGTCCTCTTTGTGCTCCACGGCGTGCGGGGCAGCCTTGATCTCGATGCGCAGGACGGTGCGCAGGTAATCCTCGTACATGGTGTCGACGAGCATCTGGAACGCGCCGTAGGCCTCGGTCTTGTACTCGACCAGCGGGTCGCGCTGACCAAAGCCGCGCAGTCCGATACCGGTCTTGAGGTAATCCATCTCCTGCAGGTAGTTCATCCAGCGGGTATCGATGACGCGCAGCATGACCTGGGTGTTGAGCTCGCGCATGAGGTCCTCACCCAGACGCTCGGCCTTCATGTTGTAGCACTTCTCAACGTAGGCCAGGACATCGGCAGCCAGGGCCTCGTAATCCTCGTCGGGGAACTTGGGCGTATCGATATGGCCGGTCAGCTCCACGACCCACTTGCGCAGGCCCTCGAGATCGCGCTCGCCATCGTGGCTGTCCTTGGTGCAGAACTCCTGCACGCAGCGGTACACGGTGTCGTGCATGACCTCGGTGATGTGGTCGGTCAGGTCCTTGCCATCCAGAATCTTGTTACGCTCGGCGTAGATGACCTGGCGCTGCTTGTTCATGACGTCATCGTACTCGAGGACGCTCTTACGCATGGAGAAGTTGATGCTCTCGACCTTGTGCTGGGCGCTCTCGACGGCCTTGGAGATGATCTTGTGCTGGATGGGCATGTCGTCGCCCATGTCGGCGGTGACCATCATCTTGGAGACACGATCCATCTTGTCGCCGCCGAACAGGCGCATGAGGTCGTCCTCGAGCGACAGGTAGAACTGGGTCTCGCCCGGATCGCCCTGACGACCGGAGCGGCCGCGCAACTGGTTGTCGATACGACGGGACTCATGGCGCTCGGTGCCGATGACGGTCAGGCCGCCGGCGGCAAGCACGCGCTCGCGCTCGGCCTTGCAGGTCTCCTTGGCCTCGGCGTTAAACTGCTCGAGCTGCTCGGGCGTCACGTCCTCCATGGCCAGGCCCTCGTACTCAAGGCGCTCGCGCACCAGCTCGTCGGGGTTGCCGCCCAGCAGGATGTCGGTACCACGTCCGGCCATGTTAGTAGCGATGGTCACGGCACCGTAGCGTCCGGCCTGGGCAACGATATGAGCCTCGCGCTCGTGATGCTTGGCGTTGAGGACCTCGTGCGCGATGCCGCGCTTGGTAAGGGCGGCCGACAGCTTCTCGGAGCTTTCGATGGAGACGGTGCCCACCAGGACCGGCTGGCCCTTGGCGTGACGTCGCTCGACGTCGTCGGCAACGGCGTTGTACTTGGCCTGGACGGTGCGGTACACCAGGTCCTCGTGGTCAACACGCTGCACGGGCTTGTTGGGGGGGATGACCTCGACGGGCAGCTTGTAGATCTCGCGGAACTCGGCGTCCTCGGTAAGCGCCGTACCGGTCATGCCGGAGAGCTTGTCATACAGACGGAAGTAGTTCTGCAAGGTGATGGTGGCCAGCGTCTGGTTCTCCTCGCGCACGAGCACGCCCTCTTTGGCCTCGATGGCCTGGTGCAAGCCCTCGGAATAGCGGCGGCCTTCCATGATGCGGCCGGTGAACTCGTCGACGATCTTGACCTCGCCGTTAGTGACCACGTACTGCTTGTCGCGATGGAACATGTACTGGGCCTTCAGCGCCTGCTGCAGGTGGTTGACCAGCTGGCCCGAAAGGTCGGCGTAGATGTCATCGATGCCCAGACGGCGCTCGATCTTCTTAAGACCGCGCTCGGTGGCGGCGATGGTGTGCTTGGCCTCGTCCATGACGTAGTCGCCCGTGGGCTCGACGTCCTCGGTGGCGGTGAGCATGTCGTGCGACACGTCCTCACCGCGCTCCAGGCCGCGCACGGCACGCGCGAAGTCCTTGTAGGTGCTGGCGGACTTGGTGCCGGCGCCCGAGATGATGAGCGGCGTTCTGGCCTCGTCGATCAGGATGGAGTCGACCTCGTCGACGATGGCGTAATGGTGGCCGCGCTGTACGCGCTGCTCGGGGCGGGTGACCATGTTGTCGCGCAGGTAGTCGAAACCGAACTCGGAGTTGGTGCCGTAGGTGACGTCTGCCTGGTAGGCCGGACGCTTGAGTTCGAGCGGCATGTTGTTCTGGAGCAGACCGACGGTCATTCCCAGGTACTTGTAGATGCGGCCCATCCACTCGGAGTCGCGCTTTGCCAGATAATCGTTGACGGTAACGACATGCACGCCCTTGCCGGCGATAGCGTTGAGGTAGCCGGCCAAAGTGGAGACAAGGGTCTTGCCTTCGCCGGTCTTCATCTCGGCGATATGCCCCTCGTGCAGCGCCATGGCGCCGATGAGCTGTACGTCAAAGTGACGCATGCCCGTGATGCGCTTGGAAGCCTCACGCACGGTGGCAAAGGCCTCGGGGAGCATGTCGTCGAGCGACTCGCCGTTGGCGTAACGCTCGCGGAACTTATCGGTCTGGGCGCGGAGTTCCTCCTCGGTCATCTTCTCAAACTGGGGCTCAAGACCGTTGATCTGGTCAACGATCTTGTAGTAGCGCTTAAGGTCCTTATCGGATCCAAAGGACAGCAGCTTTGACATGAATCCCATGTGGTTTTCCTTTTTGGCCATCGCCCACGCCATGCAGCCTCGGGCGAGTTAAACACAGATAAATGTACTTTAGCCAAACAGGACGCGGCCTATACGGTCGACCTCGACCGCCACGTAATAACTACGACCCGACCGACCTGCCAAAAAGGGACTGGTTTAATTTGACAGCTTTTATCTGGGAAAACGCTGTCTCTCTGCCATTTGGCGCAAACCAATCCGTCCCCTTCGTACCAATCTGGTGCCATGGAGACAGGTTCGTTTGCACCAATAAAGGAAAAGGGCCGCGCACCCAAATGGATACGCGGCCCTTTAGCCATGAATGCGAGTGTTTGCTCAGCGAGCTATTTACTCAGCAGCCTCGGTGGTCTCGGCCTCGGCAGCGGCCTCCTCGACGGGAGCCTCTGCGGGAGCCTCGGCGGCCTGCTTGGCAGCCTCCTCGGCGAACTTAGCGGCACGCTTGGCCTTCTCGGCAGCCTTAGCCTCAGCGGCGGCCTTGCGAGCGGCCTCGGCCTCAGCAGCCTTGGCGGCCTTGGCAGCCTTGGCCTCCTCGGCCTTCTTGAGCTGGGCGGCAGCGGCGCCACCGAACTTGTCGGCGAAGCGCTGGACGCGTCCACCGGTGTCGACGAACTTCTGCTGGCCGGTGTAGAACGGGTGGCACTCGTTGCAAAGCTCAACCTTCATCTCGGACACGGTAGCGTGCGTCTTGAAGGTGTTGCCGCAGGAGCACGTCACCGTGCACTCGACATACTGGGGATGGATACCCTGCTTCATGGTAGGACTCCTTATTAGTCAGGCGCTGGTTACCGATCAGCGCATAAGGCATCTTGGTTTCCGACCAAGACAACAAACTCGGTTATGTTACCACGGCGCCGCGTGTCCCACAAAAGGTTCACGGTCTTTTCGGAACGACACGAATCTGACCCATCGAAACACATCTCCACCGTTCCTTCAACTGGGAAAATGCCGTCCCCGGGGCCTGAGAAGGGCCCCGGGGACGTTCGACTGACTGCGGGAACGGCCTTTCCGCTCAATGTGTTCGGCTGAGATCGGAAATCAACCAAACTGAACTAGGTTCAGTTGACATGGTTAAAAACGAGGGGCGACGCTTTTGCGTCACCCCTCGTCCCGGCCGGTTGCTTTAGTTGTACACACGGTAGTTACACTTGAACTGGGTTATGTGTCCATAGTTGGTGCGGTACCAACCCGACGTATAGCTGATTGCCTCTGCGCCTAGATAGTCGTAGCCCTTGTTGTAGCGAAGCTGACGGTAGGTCGTGTCGTACTCTGCTACGTAAAACGTGTCTCCAGAGAAGGCTTTGTACCGGTCCTTAACCGTCGAAGCCATGTACGCGGGTTCGACATCGCCTTTCTCCCCGTTGAGCGCATAGACGGGTGCCGCGATTCCACATAAAGCCGTTGCCACGAGGATGGCGTAGACAGCCATGCGCGACGCATTGGACTTCAGCTGTTCAAATAGTTTCATGTCATTCACCTCGCTCGTATGTATCGAGGTATTCCTGCTTGAGCGTCTGCGAGGACGACTTGATCTTTTCCACGAGCGTGCCGTCTTCGATGAAGATGGCAAGCTTTACCTGCTGCTTCATTCCTGTCGAGAGTTTACGGGTCGGCTTGTCGAGATATGGGGAGATTCCGAGGGAGTCGCAGAGCGAGTCGATGTCGGCGGCCGATTTCCACGCCTCCCTAACGAAAGCAAGGTGCTCGAGGGCCGATAGCGTGGGATAGAGATCCGCGCTGCCCGAAGAGCTCAGGTAGACGAGTTCTGCAAATTCGGCTGATCGACGTTGGCTGATTCCGTCTGCCACCAGGCTTCCCGAGCGGATGCGGGTGGGAAATTGGCCCGACAGCGCTTCAAGAAGGGTGGTTTTCCCCGAGCCGTTGGGAGCAACGAGGCCCGCCGCCGTTCCCGGGCTCAGGAAAAGCGACCCGATTGAAAGTATCGTCGTGCTTCCGTATCCCACGCTCGCGTCCAGAAGCTCGAGCCCATGGTGCTTTTTCGCGGGTCCAGGCTGTTTGGGCGAACGTGCCGCAACGGCGCCGACCGCAAAAAAGACCGCGACGTATGCCAGGGCCACGGCAAGCATCGATGCGCTGCCTGAACCGGAGCCAATGAATTCCGTCGGGAAGCATCCCACGTAACCCGTGGCCTCGATAGGCGAGAACACGGCCAGCGGCAGGAGCCCGAGCACGGCATTATGCTCCAGCGCCGAATCGGACAGTAACGGGAATACCGGGGCCGCGACAAGCAGCGCGGAGGCAAGGGGGCCCGCGAGGACGCGCCTCGTTGCGGTCGATAGGACGGCGGAGCAAACGGATATCAAGGTTCCGCCCGCAAGCAGCGCGAGAAGCAGGGTCGTGAAGACGTCTCCCGCGGTCGTGGTGGCAAGCGCGCCGTCATGGAAGAAGGCGATCGGGTACCCAATTTGCCCGAAGCCGTTTAGGGCCAAGGCGCAAATGCCCCCGGGCGCGAGGCCGGCGAGGAGCATCGCGGTCCCCGCGGCGATTATCGAAAACACGGTCTGGATAAGGCGACGGAATTTGGGCACGGGCGCCTTCGCCGCCAGGGTCGCAGGCCTTGTGGCGCCGAGCAGGAGTATCGACGAGAGAAGGAAGGGGATGAAGGGAAGGAAGGACGGCGCCGTGGCAATGGCGTAAGGCAGGAAGGAAAGGAATGGCAGGTCGTTTGCGGAGGCCGGGATATCCGTGATGCCGGAGCTGCTCAGGGCACGGCAATATGCGAGCTCTGCGTCATTGGTCTCTCGGCCTCCCACGATGGACCCGGATTGGAAGCCTTCGCCCATGAGCGCGTAGTAGCTCTCGGCAGAATCGAGAAAGGCGGCGCCGGTTTGGGCGGCAAGGGCGGCGTTCGCGTATCTTGCAAGCTCCGCGTCATTTTGCTGCTCTGGAGATAGGTCTGTGCCGCTGGCCTGGGGCGCGCGCGTATTGAATGCGTCGACAAAGCTCTGCATGCCCTGTTTCATAAAGAAGGGCCCGTAGATGGGTGAATTGAACGCAATGGGGACGGAGAAGGCTGCAGCGAGAACGAGCGTAGAGATCCATACGGCCCTGTCTCTTAGGATTAGTTTGAGAAGAAGTCGACAGTACATTTGGAAGCACCTACGTTCCTCAAAGCATCGTTAGATTAATAATGACAGACCGAATGAAGATGCGTGCGA
>JAGZWV010000207.1 GCA_018378775.1 Collinsella sp.
AGCTGCACAGCCGCTTAAGATTCGCATGGTTGCCGGACTTGGCAACCCTGGCGAGGAATATGCCGAGACCCGTCACAACGCTGGTTTCAAAGCAATCGACGAGCTGGCCCGTCAGGCCGGCGTCACGTACTGGAAAAACCAAGCAGGCGCCGAGGTCGCGCTCATCAACATCAACGATCCCGAGGAAGAGGGCGGCAAGCGCCAGATTGTACTGGTCAAGCCGCAGTCGTACATGAACACCTCGGGCGGGCCCATCTCCAAACTCTGCCGCGAGTACAAGATCAAGGCCGAGGAGCTGCTCGTCATCCACGACGAGCTCGATATTCCCGCCGGCGACGTGCGTGTTAAGGTGGGCGGCGGCCATGCCGGTCACAACGGCCTGCGTTCCATCATCGACAAGATGGGCAGCCGCGACTTCAGCCGCATCCGCACCGGCATCGGCAACCCTCCCGGCAAGATGGCCGTCGCCGATTACGTGCTTAAGCAGCTGCGCGCCCGCGAGGCCGAGGATTTCCAGGACACCTGCGCCCGCGCGGCCGACGCCGCCGGCCTGGCGATTGTGCACGGCGTAGTCTATGCTCGCGACCATGTCAACGGCGCCGCCTCCGCCAACGGCAAGCACTAAACCTATCATTTAGGGATAGGTTTATTTTGGCAGGTTTTACCTGCGGAAACGCCGCAGCGGCCGCATCGCAATAAACCGCGCACCGCCATACACACATAGCACCCCAAAGGGGGCCGACCTCATTGCAACCCGAGACTGGCCCCTTTGCCGTTTTACCCGATAAAGCTGACCAAAATAAACCTCTCCCCCTTTGGTAGGCCAAAGTGGACAAACCCTGCTCCCAACCGCCGAAGACACACGTAAGTGACATGTCCATGAGGGTATAATTTGCACCGTATGTCTGCACAACGCCTGTGCACGTACGGTTTTATTCGGGCTACCGTCCATTTCCGTGGAGGCACGGTTCGGCGGCCCTAACAAGAGAGGGGTTCTATGTATAAGATCCTGGAGAAGACGCAGTTCTCGGAGAAGGTGTTCAAGTTCCGCATCGAAGCGCCTGCAATCGCCAAGCATGCGCACGCTGGACAGTTCCTC
>JAGZWV010000058.1 GCA_018378775.1 Collinsella sp.
GAGCGGATCAAGAAGTCCCTCGGGTGGCTGAGCCCGATGGAGTACCGCAGGAAGCTTGGATACGCCTAGGCGCGGTCCAAGAAATCGTCCGCACCCCCGGACGAGACGGTTTTCGTTGTGGGCGGGACGGTTTTCGCTATGGACGGTGCGGTTTCGCTGCTGAACCGCCAGCTTGCCGCCTGCCAGCCCGCCGCCCTCGTTACGTTTTCGCTGCATTTGGGTAAAGCGCCTGCTCCAAGCGGCGTTGCCTTGTATACTAGAGCGGTTTATCTGTTATGCGGAAGGGAGCGCCTATGGCACTCAGCGAGAAAGACGTGCGCGGCATTGCCGAGTACGCAAAAATCGCACTGACCGATGACGAGCTCACCCAGATGACGTCCTACATGAACGACGCCGTCCAGATGCTCGAGCCCGTCTTGCAATATGACTTGCCCGACGTGGAGCCCACGTTCCATCCCATCGGAAGCCTGTCCAACGTGATGGGCGATGACCTGCGCGAGCCCGAGCGCGACCTGCCGCTCGACGTCGCGCTCGAAAACGCCGGCAGCGCGCGCGACCGCTACTTCCGCGTGCCGTCCATTTTGGGAGAGGGGGAGAGCGAGTAATGGCGCAGAGTTTCGATTCCCTTACCGCCGCCCAGATCACCGCGGGCGTTGCCGCCGGCGACTTTACCGCTACCGAGGTGGCTCAGGCCTCCCTTGCCGCCATCGAGGCGCGCGAGGGCGGGGTCCAGGCATTCCTGCAGGTGGCGCCCGAGCTTGCGCTCGAGGCCGCCGCGCGCGTGGATGCCGACCGTGCCGCAGGCAAGCCGCTGCCCCCGCTCGCGGGCGTGCCGCTGGCCATCAAGGACAACATGAACCTCGTGGGCACGCGTACCACTTGCGCGTCCCGTATGCTCGGGGACTACCAGAGCGTCTACACCGCCACCTGCGTCCAGCGCATGCTCGATGCCGGCTGCCTGCCCATGGGCAAGGCCAATATGGACGAGTTTGCCTTTGGCAGCTCCACCGAGAGCTCGGCGTTCCACCGCACCAACAACCCCTGGGATACCGAGCGCGTGCCCGGCGGCTCTTCGGGCGGCTCCGCTGCCGCCGTCGCCGCGGGTGAGGTCGCGCTCTCGCTGGGCTCGGACACCGGCGGCTCCATTCGCCAGCCGGCGTCGCTGTGCGGCGTGGTGGGCTTTAAGCCCACGTATGGCGCCGTGAGCCGTTACGGCGTGGTTGCCTTTGGCTCGTCGCTCGACCAGGTGGGCCCCTTTGGTCGCACGGTCGAGGATGTCGCGCTGGCCATGAATGCGCTTACCGGCGCGGGTCACGATCCGTACGACTGCACCAGCCAGGATTGCGCCGTCGACTTTACCGAGCATCTCAACGACAGCATCGAGGGCAAGCGCGTGGGCATCATCCCCGCGTTTATGGAGGCCGAGGGCCTGACGCCCGAGGTCAAGGCCGCTGTTCAGCGCGCCGCCCAGGAGCTGCAGAACCAGGGCGCCGAGCTGATCGAGGTCGACCTGCCGCACCTGGACGCCGCTATCGCCGCCTACTACGTCATCGGCCCAGCTGAGGCGTTCTCCAACCTGGCACGTTTCGACGGCATTCGTTACGGCTATCAGGAGGAGGGCTGCGCCAACCTGTCCGACCAGAGCTCGCTTTCGCGCGCCCACGGCTTTGGCGCCGAGGCCAAGCGCCGTCAGATGCTCGGCGCCTATCTGCTGAGCTCGGGCGTGTACGACAAGTACTACTACGCTGCGCAAAAGGCCCGCACGCTCATCACGCAGGACTACGATGCCGCGTATGCCAAGGTGGACACCATCCTCATGCCCGCCTCGCCGCGCACGGCCTTTAAGTTTGGCGAGATCAGCGACCCCACGCAGATGTACCTCTCCGACCTGTACACCATCTCGCTCAACATTTGCGGCAACGGTGGTATCTCGGTGCCGCTGGGCCTGGGCGAGGACACCAAGCTGCCCGTTTCTGCCCAGTTGGTGGGTCCGGCCTTTAAGGACCGTCAGCTGCTCATGTTTGCCCGCGCCCTGGAGCGCGGCTTTGCCGATGCCGCCACGGGTGCGCCCGCGCTTTCCGTCGCGCCCGATTTTGCCGGGAAGGGAGGCGAGCTGTAATGAAGGAGCTTTCCGAGGTCCTGCAGGATTGGGAGGCCGTGATCGGCCTGGAGATCCATACCGAGCTCACCGCACTCGATACCAAGATGTTCTGCAACTGTAAGCTCAGCCACGATGACGAGCCCAACGCCAACGTGTGCCCGGTGTGCCTGGGCCTGCCCGGTGCGCTGCCGGTGCCCAACAAGCGCGCCATCGAGAGCATCGTCAAGGCCGGTCTGGCCACCAACTGCGAGATCCAGCGCCACTCGATGTTCTACCGCAAGCACTACTTCTATCCCGACATGGCCAAGAACTTCCAGACCACGCAGGGTCCGGTCGCCTTTGCCATGTACGGTCATCTGGACCTGGACGTGACCGGTCGCGGCGCCGCCGAGCGCCCCGACTGCGCGTTTGGCGAGGCCGAGGCTCAGAGCCTGGCGAGCGCCTCGGCCAACGCCGAGGGACTGTCCACGTCCATGACGTCGACCATGCGCGAGGGCAACCAGCGCGCCGGCCACCTGGCCAGCTATGACGCGTCCAACCTGCAGATGCCCGAGCGTCGCGAGGACGGTTCCTACACGGTGCCCATCCGCATCCTGCGCATCCATATGGAGGAGGACGCCGCCAAGATGGTTCACGTGGGCGGCGCCGAGGGCCGCATTACCGCCGCGGCCGAGTCGCTCGTAGACTACAACCGCTGCGGCACGCCTTTGATTGAGCTCGTGACTGAGCCCGATCTGCGCACGCCCGAGGAAGCGCGTCTGTTTATGGAGAAGCTCCGTCGCATCTTTGTGACGCTGGGTATTTCGGACTGCTCTATGGAGAAGGGCTCCATGCGCTGCGACGGCAACGTGTCGCTGCGCCGCCGCGGCGAGACCAAGCTGGGTACCAAGACCGAGCTCAAGAACCTCAACTCGTTCAAGAGCCTGCATGACGGCCTTGCCTACGAGATCTGCCGCCAGGCCGAGGTACTCGAGGAGGGCGGCATCATCTACCAGGAGACCCGCCACTGGGAGCCCAGCCGCAAGCGCACCGTGGTCATGCGTGTGAAGGAGACGGCCGACGACTACCGTCTGTTCCCCGATCCTGACCTGGCGCCGTTCGACCTGGACGACGAGTTTATCGATCGCTGCCGTGGCGAGATCCCCGAGCTGCCCGATGCCAAGCGCGCCCGTTTTGAGGCCGACTTTGGCATTAAGGCGGCCGACGCCGAGCAGATCGCCGGCGACCCCGAGTTTGCCGACTTCTTTGAGGCTGCCGCTGCCGGTATGGCTGGCAAGGAGGCCCAGACGGTCGCAAACCTGCTGGTGAACGAGATGATCGCCTACCTTAAGGGCGCGGGTGTGTCGCTGGCCGAGTCCGGCATCGCGCCGGCTCAGGTGGCGGCTCTTGCCAAGTTGCTGGCGACTGATGCCATCAGCTCCAACCAGGCGCACGAGGTCTTTGAGGCCATGGCCCAGACCGGCGACGACCCCAACAAGATCGTCGACGAGCGCGGCATGCGTCAGGTGAGCGATGCCGGCGCGCTGCAGCCGATTGTGGACGAGGTGCTGGCAAACTGTGCCGATCAGGCGCAGCAGTATCGTGACGGCAACCAGAAGGTCATCGGCTTTTTGGTGGGCCAGTGCATGAAGGCGAGCCGCGGCAAGGGCAACCCGAAGCTCTTCAACGAGTTGCTGAGAACGTCGCTCTCGTAGCTGCGAGGCCGGGGAAGCCCCGAGTCGCCGGGGTGTTTCCTCCAAATTTCAAACAGTCCTATGCAAGACGAAGGCCACATTTAGTGGCCTTCTTTGCATGCGGAACTCATTTGGAGCAAACACCCCGGCGACTCGGGGCTTCCCCGGCCAGACGACTCGGCCGTTCGGGTCAGGTGGGCTGAATGGAATTGAGTGAATGGGCGTGCCGTTGGCGCGCCCATTGTTTTGAAGGGAACTCATTTTGAGCAAGCACCCGCCCTGCCGGGGCTCCCGGGTTCCGTGACGACTCGGCCGTTCGGGTCAGGCGGGCTGATAGGAAAGATGGTAACGGAGGCGCAAAATGCGCCTCCGCCTTTTGAATGTGATGAAAGTGTGGCGAAATGAGCTTAAAACTTCCGTAAATGTGATAAATGTCACATTTTACCTAGGGTAAAATGTGGGAAATATCACGTTTACGGAAGTTTCTTTGCGGGAGGTTCGGTCATGCAGCGAGATATCATTGCCAAGCTTAACGCTTGGAAAGCGTCAGAATATCGTAAGCCGCTTATCCTTAAGGGGGCGCGCCAGGTTGGAAAGACGTGGGCGCTTAAGGAGTTCGGCCGAACCTCGTACCTCAATTTTGTGTATCTGACGCTCGAGGAGCCGTCACCTGGGGTACAGAGCGAGTACGCTCAGTTTTTCGAAGGTACGCGCGATCCTCGACGGATCATCTCAAATCTTTCCCTGGCACTTGGACAGCCTATCGAGCCCGGCGAAACGCTGCTTATTATTGATGAGATCCAGGATTGTCCTTCTGCAGTCGGCGCCCTTAAATACTTCTGTGACGAGGCCCCCGAGTATCACGTCGCATGCGCAGGGTCTTTGTTGGGCGTTCGCTTGTCCCGTGAGACCAGCGCTTTTCCGGTGGGAAAGGTCGAGTTCATGGAGATGCGCCCCATGAGCTTTTCCGAGTTTCTGAAAGCCGAGGGCGCTGCAAACTACGACGAATACCTTGGCGGCCTGGATCAGATCGAGACAGTGCCCGATTTCTTCCATGTCCGTCTCGTCGAGCATCTTCGTCGTTATTTTGCATGCGGCGGCATGCCAGAGGCTCTTGGCCGGTGGGTGGAGACGGGCGATATCGTTCAGGTCGATAAGGTGTTGTCTGATCTCTTGGATTCCTACGAGCGCGATTTTGCCAAGCATGGTGGCCGTGCGCAGTTCGCCAAGCTTTCGCAAATATGGAACTCGATTCCAGCTCAGTTGGCGCGCGAGAACAAAAAGTTCGTTTGGGGTGCGGTGCGCGAGGGGGCTCGTGCTCGAGAATACGAGGATGCTCTGGAATGGCTTGCCGATGCTGGGCTCATCACGGCGGTTCGCCTTAATGCTGCCGGTGGTGTGCCGCTCTCTGCGTACGATGACCTCAAGGCATTTAAAGTCTACTGTCTTGATGTCGGCTTGCTGCGCCGCATGGCAAGGCTGGATGCGTCCGCTTTTGCCATCTCGGATGCGCTTTTTTCGGAGTTCAAAGGTTCGTTCGCCGAGAACTATGTGCTTCAGGCATTACTTTCACAGTTAGATGCTGCTCCGCGTTATTGGACAAACGAGAAGCCGAAGCACGAAGTCGATTTTTTGATTCAAGTCGGAAACGAAATCGTTCCCGTCGAGGTCAAATCGGGAGAGGTCGTTCATTCCAAGAGCCTTAAGTACTATGCCGACAAGCATGCGGAGACGACTCCATTGAGGGTCCGCTACTCACTTAAGAACCTAAAGCTCGACGACGGGGTGCTCAACATTCCGTTGTATTTGGCTGATCGATCTGTCCCTCTTATCAAAAAGGCGCTTGATTGTGCACATCTTGACGTTTAGATCCTGGGTGAGCTGACGGGCGGCGGCTAATTAATCGCTCCGTTACGGCCAGGGAGCTTGGGCCTTAGCGATGCTTGCTTCGCCAAGCCGTGGGTGTCATGCCGGTGTATTGTTTGAAGGCTTGGGCGAAGGCGGCCTGCTGAGGGTAGCCTAGACGCTCTGCCACCTGCGCTATCGCGAGCGCGCCATCGGCCAAAAGGTCCTGTGCTCGCTCCATACGGCGTCTGCGAATGTAGGCGCCCAGAGACTCGCCAGTTTGGGCCTTAAAGGTGGCGCATAGTTTGGAGCGGCTTGTGTAGGCTCCGCGACCATGGTCTCCACGATGCCTTGCATATAGACGTGTCCGCCTACGGTACGGGCGCGTTCCTCGTTAATCCGGCGCAGCGTGTGGCAGATGGCAGACGTCGCTTCCTCGTGCCACGACTCGGCAAACGCCTCAAAGACTTCCGCGAACTCGGTGGGATAGCGGTGTTCCAGTTCGTCAAAATATCCAGGCAAAAAGAGCACCGAGCGCGAGTGATAAAGCTCCCCCGCAAACAGCGGGCTTAATTCCTCGCCACAGCTATCTTGGATAAAGCTGCAAACGGCATTGTTTGGCCATGGTCCATGCAATGGTTTGAGGTTCGCGGGCGTTATGCCAGCCTCGGGCATGCATGTAAGTGTGGGCGCGCTGACTTCGCTCACGCAGGCGTATGGCTCGGGTGTGTATTCGGCCAGGTACATATCGTGCGTCGGGGTGATGAAATGCTCCATGACGATGCAGGTGGGGGAGAGGGGCATGATCCATGCGCGTCCGTGCGCCCGATCGTTTGCCACCTCGCCGGTAAAGACGGCGCCCTTGCCGGTAAGCTCCAGGCCAAACTGCTCAAATTGCGGTGCGTAGAGCTCGGTTATGTCGGTCGCTGCCTGCCGTATTTGCAAAAGCGTCCCTTTCCTTTGCAGAAACGTCCACGCCTGGCTTGATTGTGAGCCATGGCTAACACATCAATGATAAGTTCATTACGGTTAACTCTCAAGCCGTTAGAAAGGAATCTCATGGCAAAGGGATCAAAAAGGGAAGGCGGCGGTATCGGCGAGCTGCTTGCATATGCCGGTGACCGCAAATTCCTAACGTATTTGGGCATGGCGCTCTCAGCGCTCTCGCAGCTGCTGAGCTTTGGCCCGTACGTGTGCATTTGGCTTGTCGCGCGCGATCTGATCGCCGTGGCACCTAACTGGAGCGAAGCCTGCGACATCGCGATGTATGGCTGGTGGGCCGTGGGTTTTGCGCTGGCAAGCATCGTAGTTTATTTCGTGGGGCTCATGTGCACGCACCTGTCTGCGTTTCGCTGCGCGTCCAATATCCGCAAGACTACGAGCGAGCACCTGCTTAAGCTGCCGCTTGGCTTCTTTGACACGCACGCCACCGGTGAGCTGCGCCGTATTGTAGACGGATGCGCCGCCTCTACCGAGACTTTGCTCGCACACATGTTGCCCGATATCGCCGGCGCCACCGCCATGGTCGTGGGCTTGCTCGTGTTGCTATTCGCCCTCGATTGGCGCTTGGGCACGGCATGCCTCATCTCGGTGGCCATTTCGCTTGGTGCCATGGCCACCATGATGGGCGGCAAAGGCGGCGAGTTTATGAAGGCCTACATGGGCGCGCTGGTCAAGATGAACAAGACCGGTACCGAATACGTACGCGGCATTCCCGTGGTCAAGGTGTTTCAGCAGACGGTCTATTCCTTTAAGGCGTTCCACGACGCGATCGCCGAATACGCCGACATGGCGCAAAACTATGCGGGCACGTTCTGCCGAGGTCCGCAGGTACTCAATCTTACCGCGCTCAACGGCCTCGTGGCATTCTTTTTGCCGGTGGCGTTGTTGCTGGCTCCGGGCGAGACGGATTTTGCACACTTTTTGGCCAACTTCACGTTTTACGCGATATTTTCGGCCGTGGTACCGACGGCCATGACCAAGCTCATGTTTGTGGGCGAGGCCTCTCAGATGAGTGCCGATTCGCTGGCTCGTATTCGAAGCGTCATGGATTCCAAGCAGCTCTCCGTGCCCGCGCAACCCAAGCACCCTGCCGGCGGCGACGTGCGATTTGAGGACGTGAGCTTTACGTACGAGGGCGCCGAAGCACCTGCCGTCAACCATGTGAGTTTCAGCGTTCCCGCTGGTAGCACCCTCGCCCTGGTGGGTCCCTCGGGTGGCGGTAAGTCAACCTGCGCAAGCCTGATCCCGCGTTTTTGGGATGTCTCTTCGGGTCGAGTGCTCGTAGGCGGTGTAGACGTTCGCGATATGGATCCGCACGAGCTTATGGACCAGGTCGCCTTTGTGTTCCAGACCAACCAGCTGTTCCGGCAAACACTTGCCGATAACGTGCGCGCCTCCAAGCCTTCGGCCACTGACGACGAAGTGCGTGCGGCCCTCTCCGCAGCTCAGTGCGACGACATTGTGGCCAAGCTCCCCCAGGGCATCAACACCATGCTCGGCGCCGGCGGAGCATATCTTTCGGGCGGCGAGGTCCAGCGCGTGGCACTCGCCCGCGCGATCCTTAAAGACGCGCCTATCGTGGTGCTCGATGAGGCCACGGCGTTTGCCGATCCCGAGAACGAGGCGCTCATCCAGCGCGCCTTTAGCAAGCTGGCGGCGGGTCGCACGGTCATTATGATTGCGCACCGACTCTCGACCGTGGTGGGGGCCGACAAGATCGTGGTGCTCAACCAAGGTAGCGTGCAGGAGACTGGCACCCATGCCGAGCTGCTGTCCCAAAACGGTCTATACGCCAAGATGTGGGCCGAATACGAACAGGCCGCGAGCTGGAAGATCACTGCTGCCGCGGATGCCGCCGTCACGAAGGGAGGCGAGGCCTAAATGTTCGCCTCATTCCAAAAGAAGTACTTCCTATCCGATAAAGGCGTCGCCGGCGTAAAACGCGGCATTTTCTGGACCACGCTCACCAATCTCATTACCATGGCCGGCATGGGCTTTTTATTCCTGGTTATGGCCGGCTTTGTCGAGCATCTCACCAGCGGGGCTGACCTGCCGGATGCCCTGCCGATCGTGGGCGGCCTCGTGATCTTTTTCGTACTGCTCTTTGCCTCTAACTGGCAGCAGTATTACTACACCTACTGCATCTTTTACGAGGAGTGCGGCAAGCAGCGTATGGAGATTGCCGAGCGCTTGCGCAAACTGCCGCTGTCGTTTTTTGGCCGTCGTGATCTGGCCGATTTAACCGAGACCATCATGGATGACGTCCAGGCCATGGAGCACGCCTACAGCCACGTGCTGGGAGAGCTTTGGGGTGCCATCATCGCAAGCGCCATTGTCTTCGTGGCATCGCTGTTCTTTTGCTGGCAGCTGGCGATCGCGGCGTTTTGGAGCGTTCCCGTGGCCTTTGCCGTGCTGTATCTAACACGCGGCCCCATGACCCCGGTGTTCGATCGCGTGCGCGCCGAGAAGGTCAAGGTTACCGAGGCGATTCAAGAGACGCTCGACTGCGTTCGCGAGATCCGCGCCACCAACCAGGAGGCCCATTATCTTGAGGGACTCAACGCCGTGATCGATGCCGAGGAGCGCGAGACCACCAAAGGCGAGCTCGCCAATGGGCTTTTGGTCAACTCCGCCTTTGCCATCCTGCGCCTGGGGATTGCCACCACGTTGGTCACGGGCGCTGCGATGGTCGCCTCCGGCCAGGTCGACTTTTTGGTGATGTTTGCCTTCCTGCTCATGGTGAGCCGCATCTATGCGCCCTTCGATCAGGCACTGATGCTGATGTCCGAGCTGTTTGCCGCCGAGTCGTCGGCCAAGCGCATGCGCTCCATCATGGAGGAGCCCGTGGCGCGGGGCAGCGAGCAGTTTGAACCCGTGGGTCATGACGTGGTGTTCGATCACGTGGCATTTGGCTATGGTGCGGGCAGCGACGGACGCGCCGGCGAGAAGGTTTTGACCGATGTGAGCTTTACCGCCAAGGAAGGCGAGGTCACGGCACTGGTCGGTCCTTCGGGTTCCGGTAAGTCTACGGTGAGCCGCCTGGCCGCGCGCTTTTGGGATGCTACCGAAGGCACGGTCACCGTGGGTGGCGTGGATGTTGCGAGCGTTGATCCCGAGGTGCTGCTGCGCGACTACGCTATTGTGTTCCAAGACGTGCTACTCTTTGACGACACGGTGATGGGAAACATCCGTCTTGGACGTCGCGATGCCACCGATGAGGAAGTGCTTGCTGCCGCGCGTGCCGCCAACTGCGACGAGTTTGTGAGCCGCATGCCGCAGGGCTATGACACCATGATCGGCGAGAATGGCTCCAAGCTGTCCGGCGGCGAGCGCCAGCGCATCTCCATCGCCCGCGCGCTGCTCAAAGACGCGCCGATTGTGTTGCTGGACGAGGCGACGGCGAGTTTGGATGTGGAGAACGAGACCGTGGTGCAGCAGGCGCTCTCCCGCCTGCTCGCAGGCAAGACGGTAATCGTGATCGCCCACCGTATGCGTACGGTGGAAAATGCCGACAAAATCGTTGTACTCAAGGATGGTGTGGTTGCCGAGCAGGGCACTCCGGCGCAGCTCAAGGCGGCAGGTGGAGAATTCGCCCGCATGGTTGCGCTGCAAAAGGAAGCGGCTGACTGGCGGCTGTAGGAATATGACAAAGGGACGGTCCCCTGGTCATATTGAGTTCGCCCCCATAGTTTCCAAAAAGTTAACCTTTGTTGAACTTAATAGTTAGATAAACTAAACTATTTTTCAAAAGTGTGCTCGAGCAAACTTATTTACTCGGGTGCTGAGGCACCGTGCCGCGTCCAATGCGGCAAAAGGGAGAAGCAACATGAAGAAGTCGACGTTTAACACCCTGCTTGTCGGTGGCGGTTTTCTGCTTGGCACGGCCGGCATCAAGCTGCTTACCAGCGCTCCGGTCAAGAATGCCTGCGTGCAGGGTATCGCGTGCGGCATGCGCATCAAGAACGGCTACCAGGACATGGTCGAGCAGGCCAAGGCTAATGTCGACGACATGGTTGCCGAGGCTGCCTACATCACCCAGAGCGAGGCCGCTGCTGACGAGGCAGCCGAGTAGCGCTCCCAGGCACAAACTATGAGATTCTCGATTATCAGCGAGATCCCTGGCAGGACCCGCCTTCAGTTGGCGGGTCCTGTGCCAGAGAGCGATCTCGATGCGCTTCTAAAGCTTGGCGGCGACATCGATGGCGTGCGCAAGGTGCGCGTGTATGGCCGCATTGGCCAGATGGCGCTGGAATACGACGAGCCGCGCCGCGCAAGCGTGCTCGACGCCTTGGGCGCACTCGATGCTCAAGCTATCGCCGATGCCAAGTCGGGTTACGTGATGCAGCTTGAGCCACGCAAGCACAAACTCGTCATGGATCTTGCCACACTTATCGGCGCCCACTACGCACGTCGCTGGTTCTTGCCGACGCCTCTGCGTGCGGTGTTTGTCGTGGCCGGTTACATGGCATTTTTGCGCGCTGCCCTTCATGAGCTGGCACAGCCGCGCCTGACCGTTCCTGTGCTCGACGCTTCGGCCATTGGCATTTCGTTCGTCAAGCGTGATGTCGACACCGCGGGCCAGACGATGTTCCTGCTCAACGTGGGCGAGCTGCTCGAGGACTACACCCGCGCCATGAGCGAAAACGAGCTCATCAACTCGCTGCTCGACGTGCCCGACAAGGCGCAAAAGGTCGTCGGCGACACCGAGGTAAGCGTTGCCGCGACCGAGCTCGAGCCCGGCGATTTGGTCGCCGTGCGCACCGGCGTGTCTATCTGCATCGACGGCGTGGTTGAGCAGGGGAGCGCTATGGTCAACCAAGCGACCCTGACCGGCGAGCCGCTGGCCGTCGAGCGTAGCGCAGGCGACGACGTGTTCGCCGGCACCGTCGTGGAAGACGGCAGCATCTTGGTGCGCGTGCGCGCCAATACGGCGCAAACCAAACTGCGCTCAATCGTCTCGCTCGTGCAGACGGCCGACTCGCTCAAGTCCGAGGGCCAGTCGCATATGGAGGACCTTGCCAACAAGATCGTCCCGTGGAACTTCCTGCTCGCGGGCCTGGTTGCGCTTACTACCCGCAGCCTCATCAAGACCTCGGCGGCACTGATGGTCGACTACTCGTGCGCACTCAAGCTCACGGGTTCCGTTGCCGTCATGACCGCTATGAGCGATGCTGCCAAGATGGGCGTCATGGTCAAGGGCGCG
The DNA here is from genome assembly GCA_018378775.1 of Collinsella sp. Classification (GTDB taxonomy): domain Bacteria; phylum Actinomycetota; class Coriobacteriia; order Coriobacteriales; family Coriobacteriaceae; genus Collinsella. The sequence goes on from JAGZWV010000058.1 coordinate 11,825, forward strand.
AAGTACTTTGAGTCGTTTGCCAAGGCCGACACCATTGTGTTTGACAAGACCGGCACGCTTACCGAGGCGCAGCCGCGTCTTGCCTGCGTGCTCACCACCGATGGCTGGAGCGAGGACGAGGTCCTGCGCCTTTCCGCTTGCTTGGAGGAGCATTTTCCGCATCCGGTGGCGCGTGCCGTGGTCAATGCGGCACGCGAGCGCGGGCTCGAGCACCGCGAGCGCCATGCTGCCGTCGAGTACATCGTGGCGCACGGCATCGCTTCGTCCATTGAAGGGCGTCGCGCGATTATCGGCTCGGCACACTTTGTGTTTGAGGACGAGAGCGCGCAGCTCGATTCCGACATTAAGGAGCGCATTGAGTCTCAGATGCAGGGCCTGTCACCGCTGTATCTGGCGGTCGATGGCAAGGTCGTCGGCGTGCTCGGTATCGAGGATCCGCTCAAGCCCGGGGTCCGTGAGGCCATCGCCGACCTGCATGCGCTGGGCGTCAAGCATGTCGTTATGCTTACGGGCGACTCCGAGCGCACGGCCGAGCGCATCGCGCGCGAGGCGGGCGTCGACGAGTTTAAGGCCGAACTGCTGCCCGAGGACAAGTACGCCTATGTGGAGCGGATTAAGCGCGAGGGGCGCCACGTTGCCATGGTGGGCGACGGTGTCAACGATTCGCCGGCGCTCGGTTTGGCCGACGTGGGCTTGGCGATGGGTGGCGGAAGCGACATCGCCAAGGAGGTTGCCGACATCATCCTGACCGATACGGATCTTGCCGCGATCGTGCGCCTGCGCCGTATGAGTCAGGGGCTTATCGATCGTCTGACGAGTTCGTATTCCAAGGTGATGCTCACCAACTCGGCGCTCCTGGCGCTGGGCATTACCGGCATGATCACTCCGCAGACGTCGTCACTGCTGCACAACGGCTCGACGATTGCCTACAGCCTGAGCAACGCCAAGGCATATCTGCGTTAGCATTTTTGCTTGAGTTTATGGCCTGCGCCCGGGCGGCATTGCCGTCGTCCGGGTGCGGGCTTTTTTTGCGTTTGACCGTGTGCTATCAGCCCTATATAGTGATGCTAGCAATGATAGCAGGCGAGAGGAGCGTGATCGATATGAGTGTTGCTGGAAGCATGGTGCAGGTAAATGTTCGCGTGGATCGCTCGGTTAAAGAACGCGCCGAGGAGGCGCTGCGGCTTTCGGGCGGAACGCTGCCCGAACTCATCAAAAAGGTCGTGGCCAAGGTTGCGCAGGGCGGCGGTTCGTGCGAGGAAATCCTCGAGGCCGTTAACGACCGACAGCGGGGTGCCGTGTTAGATTCGCCGTTTGCTGCTTCCTGGGCGGCGGCGGATCAGCTTTACGCGGACCTGGGCATCGCTACGTCGCCCGTATCCGACGATCGCGATTGGGACACAATCTATTCCGAAGCCATGGACGAGCGCTATCGCCAAAAGGGGATGATCCTGTGAGCGGGGCTCCCCTCAAAATAATGGTGGATGCCAACGTATGGGTTGATTCGTTTTGCGCTGACCATGCCGAGTCGCTTGCCGCGCGTGCGTTTATTGGACAGGCGACGGAGACGGGGGCATTGCTGTTCTTTCCGGTGCATATCGCCAAGGACGTGCTGTACGTTGTCCAACACGAGCTCAAGCGTAGCGTTCTTGCCAGCGGGGGAGCGCTCGACGAGGCTTCTGCCCGCGCGATTGGCGATGCGGCGCTGGCGTTTGTTCGGAACATGACCGAAAACGCCACGGCCGTGGGTGCAGATGCGTCGGACCTTTGGCTGGCCGACAAATACTTAGTGCTCCATCGCGATTACGAAGACAACTTGGTGCTCGCCGCGTGCAAGCGCGCGCAGGTCGATTACTTGGTGACCAACGATCGCAAGCTGCTCGAACATGCCGATCTTGCAGCAAAGACCCCGCGTCAAATGATGCCGATTCTTGCTTTGGCCGAACGCGGCGGCGCGGCTATCGGTTGACGCGAACTGTTTGCGGGCCCCTTGGACGATGAAGCGCCAAGGGGCCCGCGTCTGCTATTTACAAAAGCTGGGCCTTAATAGCGGAACTTTCTGCGAGCTGCTCGGCTGCCTTTTCGTCGGAGCTGTCGAGTGCTGCCAGGCTACGGTAGACCCACTCGTTGACCTGGGTGTTCTTGACGCCTACGGTCTGCATAAGGGCGCCTACCTCGCGGATTGCTGCGAGCAGATCAGCTTTGGGACCCGCGAGCTCGACCTCGATGCCGTGGTAGGCGGTCACGCCGCGGTTCTCACTCACGTGGTCGATAAAGCCCTCGACGGTCTCAAGCTGCTGGGCGAGAGCTGCATTATCGTCGGCGTCCAGCGCGACGAGTGCGTTCGATACCGTGAGGGCGGGATGTCCGCAGGGGACAAAGCCTTCGATGACATCCATAGCTTCGGTAATGGTTGAGCCCAGGCCTGCGAGGGCATTGACGAGTTGCTGTTTGGTATCCATAACGGTCCTTTCGACGGGTCAATTGGGGGTGCGGACAGAAAGTTGGACCGTGAAGCGGTCCGGACTGGAGGTTCGCATGTACAGCAGGGAGAAGGTCGAGCTCTTCCTCCTGGCGACGG
>JAGZWV010000208.1 GCA_018378775.1 Collinsella sp.
GTGGCCGACAGCGCAATGAGGATGACAAGCTGGACGGCGGGGCGCAGCAGGAAGGGTCCGATGCCCTGGAGCATCACGTCAACTAAAAGCTCCACGACGGTAAATGCGATGAGGACGTAAGACAGGCGGGCGGCATTGCGCCGCTGGTCCTTGATGAGGTCCAGGCCAAAGACGATCAAGATGATCGCGCTTGCCGCCGAGAGCATAATGCCGGCGACGATAAGGCCAACCGCGACCAGGGTGTTATCACCGAGCTTAGCGGCGACGTTGCCGTTAATGAGTGCGGTGATGACCTGCCACATAAAGACGGCGACTGACGGGAGCGTGCCCACGCCAGATAGGGTGCACAGGACTGCGTAGACCTTGATGATAAGGGGGATCTTCTTGGCCTCCGTGGTGCTGGGGACACTGGGGTCGAGTTGATTTCGATCCATACGCTACCTTTCTCGTCTTGTAGTAGCCTACAAGGATACGCCGACGACCAGCTAAAAGACAGGACGAACGTCCCAATTGCAACAATGTAGCCCCTAGCGCGGGCGAGACACGGCGCACGGGAAGTCTTCGAGGCCGTTGCCCCTGAGAGTGGACTACCCAATAAAATGTTTGGTCGCAAAACGGATAATAAGCTCGGTGGGCTTTTAAAAAGCGCTGCTCATGCGCGGGGGAGCGCGTCGCGCCGTGCGTATAATAAGGCGGGTAACGCCAAAATACGAGGCTCTGAGGGGATGCCATGTCTCAAGAAACCATCCGCGCGGCCGAGCGTGCCGCGGGACAGGTGAACGCCATGTCGACGTATGATCCGGACTCTGACCAGCTGCATGAGGAATGCGGCGTTTTTGGTGTCTGGTCGCCCGATCGCGACGTGGCTCGACTGACGTACTTTGGCCTGCGTGCACTGCAGCATCGCGGCCAAGAATCGGCGGGAATCGCCGTTGGTGACGGCGGTACGGTTATGGTCCGCAAGGATCTGGGCCTGCTCGACCGCGTGTTCTCCAATGCCGACTTGTCGACGCTCTCCGGTCAGCTGGCCGTGGGTCATGTGCGCTACGGCACCGCCGGCGCCAAGAGCTGGGAAGCCTCTCAGCCGCAC
>JAGZWV010000209.1 GCA_018378775.1 Collinsella sp.
GAGGCGAAATTCTGCCGTAAGGCCGCAGCCGGCTTCAGTAACTGCTGTAAGGATGGCGGCTGGGGTCAGGATGTGGGGCTGGCGAAGTGCAACAGTGAAGAAAAGGCGCTGGGAAAGGCAAAGGACAACAAACTGACGGTGAGTGTGGGCGAGTTCTGCTCCCGGAAAGTGCTGGGTGTCTGTCTGCAGAAAAAGCGCAGCTACTGCCAGTTTGATTCGAAGCTGGCGCAGATAGTCCAGCAGCAGGGGCGTAACGGGCAGTTGCGTATCAGTTTTGGCAGTGCGAAGCATCCTGACTGTCGGGGGATTACGGTTGATGAGCTGCAGAAAATTCAGTTCGACAGACTGGATTTCACTAACTTCTACGAAGACCTGATGAATAACCAGAAAATCCCGGACAGTGGCGTTCTGACGCAGAAAGTGAAAGAGCAGATTGCTGACCAGCTGAAACAGGCAGGACAGTAAGGTATGGAAAATAACCGGGGGAAATGATGAAAGTCATATTCACGTCGAACCGTTTTATTGATTTTCTTATCCGGCTTTTGATTACAGCGATTGTCATTTCCCCGGTAATTATCTGGTCGTGGGATACGGTAAAAGAAACCACTGCAGGTGAGATGCTTGCTGCTTGTTTTGTTATTTTTTACTCCGGTGTGCTCCTGTTTATTCTGTATTTTTGTTTTTCTGCCCTGACTGGCCTGCAGAAAGATGATGAAAGAAAAAATGATGAAAGGAATGAAGATGAATAAAGCATTACTGCCACTGTTACTCTGCTGCTTTATTTTTCCGGCGTCAGGGAAAGATGCAGGCTGGCAGTGGTATAACGAGAAAATAAATCCGAAGGAAAAAGAAAATAAACCTGTACCTGCAGCCCCCCGTCAGGAGCCGGATATTATGCAGAAACTGGCCGCGCTGCAGACGGCAACAAAGCGGGCGCTGTACGAAGCCATTCTGTATCCCGGCGTGGATAATTTTGTGAAATATTTCCGGCTGCAGAATTACTGGACTCAGCAGGCCGGGCTTTTCACCATGAGTGCTAAAAAGGCCATGCTGGCACATCCCGAACTGGACTATAACCTGCAGTACAGCC
>JAGZWV010000059.1 GCA_018378775.1 Collinsella sp.
AGCGGATCAAGAAGTCCCTCGGGTGGCTGAGCCCGATGGAGTACCGCAGGAAGCTTGGATACGCCTAGGCGCGGTCCAAGAAATCGTCCGCACCCCCGAATAGGGGCCAAACAGGAACTATTTCACCGCAACTGAAGGGGGCTGTCGTGGGCCATCGGGATTCATGTGATGATTTGCGTGAGGTTCGTTGGGGCGTTTTGGGCGCTGGGAACATTTCGCATCGATTTGCAGCGTCGCTCAAGGAGGTGGACGGGGCACGGCTTGTGGCTGCCGCCGGTCGCACCCCTTCGCATGTTGAGGAGTTTTGCAGGGCGTTTTCGATTGATGCCGCGCACAATTATGCCACGGCTGACGATAGCGGCGATGCGGCTTATGATGCGTTGATTGCCGACCCCGATGTCGACGTAATCTACTTGGCTCTTCCACATGGCATGCATGCGCATTGGGTCTGTCGGGCACTGCGCGCGGGAAAGGCCGTGCTGTGCGAAAAACCGGCCGTTTTGAACGAAGAAGAGGCTCTCTCGATTGCCTCCACCTCTCGCGAGCGCGGCGTGCTGTTTATGGAGGCGATGAAAAATCGGTTTTGTCCGATGCGTACTCGCGTGAAGGGCTTGCTTGCGTCGGGCGAGCTCGGCCGTATCGTCTCGATTGAAAGCGTGCAAAAACTCGATTATGGTGAGCCCCCTTCGAGTTATCTGCTCGACCCGTTGCAGGGTGGCTGTCTATATGACATGGGCTGCTATGCGGTCGGTTGGTTTGAGGATTTGCTCGCGGGCGCGTGCGAGGTTTCGTCCCGTGAAGTTCGCTGGCGTGACGTATCGGGCGGCCGCGTCGATTGGGCCGACGAGGTCCATATGAGCGTCGGCGGTATATCCATTCATATGGTGTGTGACGGCAAAGCAGCATACGAAAGCCGCTTAACGATTGCCTGCGAGCGGGGTTCGTTGGAAATCGAGCGCCTCCATCGCCCCGAGCTCGCCCATGTGAAGTACTCCGACGGACGAATGCTCGAAATAAATGCCCCGTTTGAGGTCGATGATTTCTACGGCGAAATCCAGCATGCGACCCAGCTCATCCGGGCGGGGAAACTCGAGAGTCCCGTCATGCCCCTTGCCGCCACACAGCGCTGCGCGCGCATTATCGATGCAATCCGTCTAGCCCTCTAGGACTTGGCGCTGACGCGTAGGGGATCATGACGCCGGCGACCGTGGTGCTTGGTGGCCCGCATCTCTGATGCCCCTTTTATAACTTGCGGTGGAATAGTTCCTGTTTGCGGCAGAATAAGGCATCGACAGGAACTATTTCACCGCAACTGATGAGGGGGAGCTGGGGATGCTGACGATCGGGTGTCATCTATCCACGACGAAGGGCTATCGGGCGATGGGAGAGACGGCGTTGTCAATTGGCGCCAATACCTTTGCATTCTTTACGCGCAACCCGCGCGGCGGCAAGGCGAAAGATCTTGACATGGATGACGTGGCCGCCCTGCGCGAGCTTATGGCGCAAAATGATTTTGGCCCACTCGTGGCTCATGCCCCGTATACCTATAACCCCTGCTCAGCCAAAGAGCGGGCGCGCGAGTTTGCCCTGGAGGCCATGGCAGAGGACCTGCGGCGCATGGAGGCGCTGCCCGGCAACTACTACAACTTCCATCCCGGTGCGCATGTGGGGCAGGGCTCCGACGCCGGCATTCAGATGATCGTCGACACCCTGTGCCAGGTGATGTTTGAGGGGCAGCAGACGACGGTGCTGCTCGAGACCATGGCCGGCAAGGGCACCGAGGTGGGCCGCAGCTTTGAGGAGCTGGCGCTCATCATCGAGGGCGTTGCCGACAAGCGCCCCGAGCTGTCGGCCAAGTTGGGCGTTTGCCTGGACACCTGCCATGTGAATGACGCCGGCTATGACATCGTCCACGATCTTGACGGTGTGCTTGACGAGTTCGATCGTGTGGTGGGTATCGAACGCCTGCGCGCCGTGCATATCAATGACTCCAAGAATCCCTGCGGCGCCCATAAGGATCGCCACGAGTGTATCGGCAAGGGCTACCTGGGTAGTGAAGAGTTTGGCGGCGGTATGCAGGTTATGCAGAATATTGTATCGAATGGCCGCTTGCGCGCATTGCCATTCATTTTGGAGACACCGAACGAACTTGCAGGTTATGCGGCTGAAATCAAATTGTTAAGGTCATTGCAGCAGTGATGACTGTCATAAAGTGGAGTGCTCCATTCACGTTATGGGTTTGTTTCAATCAGTTTTCTAATTGCGGATTCTTCCAAGCGGGTGCATAATAACCCTCAGTTTTTGCAGACCCCTGAATCACGTGGGGTCTTTGGAAGGAGACTGATTATGAAGCTGAAGAAGCTTGGCGCATTTGCCGCCACGGGTGCTATGGCGCTCGCCCTCGCTCTGACGGGCTGCGGCTCGTCCAACGCCACCTCTGGTTCTGATGCCAGTTCCAGCAGCTCTGACGACGCTAAGGTCGAGAAGGTCGACGGTTCCAAGGAGTACGCGCTCGTCAAGGACGGTACGCTGACCGTCGGCACCTCTGCCGAGTACGCTCCGTTTGAGTATAAGGATGACAACGGCGATTATCAGGGCTTTGACCTTGAGCTCATCAAGGCTATCGGCGACAAGCTGGGCCTGGATGTCGAGTATGTCAACAATGACTTTGACACGCTGGTTCCGGGCGTCGCTTCGGGCGCCAAATATGACGTCTCCATCGCGGCTATCACCGACACGCCCGAGCGTGAGAAGGAAGTCACTTTCTCCGATTCCTACTACATGGACGATCAGGCTATCGTGACCAAGGTCGATAACACCGACATCACGGCCGACAACTACAGCGAGAAGCTCAACAATGCTGACGCCACGATCATCGTCCAGTCTGGTTCGACCGCCGAGGCCTTTGCCCAGGAGAACTTCCCCAAGGCCAAGATCGTCCCCTACAAGGACGCTACCGAGTGCCTCAGCGCCCTGCAGTCCGATAAGGGCGACGCCGTAGTCACCAACCGCTCCGTTGCCAGCCAGCTGACCGCCGAGCAGTTCAACACCTGCCAGACCATCAAGCAGATTAGCACCGGCGAGGAGTACGCCATCGCCATCAACCAGGGCAACACCAAGCTCAAGAACGACATCAACCAGGCCATCAAGGACCTGACCGACGACGGTACCGTTGACGCCCTCATGGCTAAGTACAACATCAAGTAAATAGATGCTTGATTGCGCGTAGGCCCTTTCCGTTTTGCGGAGAGGGCCTTTGCGCTTCTCTCGACGGAGAGCGTTTCCGTCTCGTTTTGCCGGCAACTTCTACGATAGGAGCCACCTTGTCTCGATTGAACGAAGGGGCCATGGGTCGGCGTTTTCCGCTGCCCTCGATGCTCCAAAAACTAGCCTGCGCCCTAGCTGTGGCGCTCGCTTTGTTGTGCGCGGGGACAGCCGCGCCCACGACCGCCCAGGCGCTTGAGACCGCAAAGATTACCGCCCGACCCAACACCGGTTCGGGCAGCGCTGTGGTCGGTGGCACCGAGACGCGCATTACCTGGGAGGTCCAGGCCGATGCCGACGAGGAGCTGAGCGGTCTTTCGCTGACGTTTGTCGACGGCACGACGTTTGGTACCGATGACACGCGATTGACGATGCTCTCGGGCGAGGACCTCATGGATCGTACGCCCATGAAGCCCACGTGCAAGGCTGACGGCCAGACGCTCAAGATTGACTTTGGCGAGACGGCGCCTGCCGGCGGCTTTTTCCGTGTCGAGGTTTACGGCGTGACGTTCCCCGTCGAGGGCGGCGATGAGGCCTTTAGCGGAACCTATACGCTTGCCGACGGTTCGACCAAGAAGATTTCCAAGATTCCTTCCGTCGAGATCAAGGGCGTGACGGCATTCGATAACTTCCTGGCCGACCTTAAGGAACAGCCGTGGGTCGAGGCCTGGAACTCCAATATGTTCCTGCGCCTGTTCTTGAACCCGGTCATTTTGGTCCAAAGCCTGCCGATCGTCTTTAAGGGCTTCCTTATGTCGCTCTCGATTGTGCTTGTGGCGTTTCCGCTGGCGATCCCCTTTGGCTTTGCCCTGTCGCTCATGCGCATATCCAAATCGCGCATCCTGCGTTGCCTTGCCGGCATCTACGTGAATGTCATCCGCGGTACGCCGGCGTTCCTGCAGATCTATATTGCATTCTTTGGCCTGCCGCTTGCCGGCGTCAAGGTGGACGACTATGTCTTGGGCGTCATCGTCATGGCCATGAACTCGTCCGCCTACCTGTGCGAGATCTTCCGCGCCGGTATTCAGTCGATCCCCAAGGGCCAAAACGAGGCTGCTCGCTCGCTGGGCATGAATGCCTTCCAGACGCTGCTCTACGTTATGATTCCGCAGACGTTCCGCAATGTCCTGCCTACGCTGACCAGCGAGTTTATCCTGCTTTACAAGGATACGTCGCTGCTTGCCGCTGTGGGCGTGGTCGAGATCGTCATGAACGCCCGCACCATCGTGGCAACGACGGGCTCCATTACGCCGTATGTGGTTGCCGCCCTGTTCTATCTGGTCATTACCCTGCCGCTTGCGCGCTTGGTGAGCGGTCTCGAGGCGAGGCTGCTGGGTACGGCCGAAACCAAAAAGAAGCGTCCCACCAAGAGCGCCGGACAGGTCGTCGCAACGCCCGCCGACCATATCGCTGGTCTGTAAGGAGGTTCTATTATGAGCGAAACCAATAACTCGAACGAGGTCGTCGTCAGCATCAAGAATCTCCAGAAGGCCTTTGGCGATAACGTGGTCCTGCGCGACATCGATCTGGATGTGCACAAGGGTGAGGTCGTTGTGGTCTTGGGCCCCTCGGGTTCGGGCAAGTCGACGATGCTTCGCTGCATTAACCGTCTTGAGGAGCCCACGAGTGGTTCGATTGTCGTCGAGGGTGTGGATGTGTGCGCCAAGGGCGTTGACCTCAATAAGGTGCGCACGCACCTGGGCATGGTGTTTCAGCAGTTCAACCTGTTCCCGCATCTGTCGGTCAAAAAGAACGTCATGCTTGCGCAGCAAAAGGTGCTCAAGCGCAGCAAGGAAGAGGCCGAGAAGATTGCCATCGAGGAGCTGACCAAGGTCGGCCTGGCCGAGCGCATCGATTTTATGCCGAGTCAGCTTTCGGGCGGTCAGCAGCAGCGCGTGGCCATCGCCCGCGCCCTGTCGATGAATCCGCACGTGATGCTCTTTGACGAGGCCACGTCGGCGCTCGATCCTGAGCTTGTCCGCGATGTATTGGGCGTCATGCGCGATCTTGCGCATGACGGTATGACCATGATCGTCGTGACGCACGAGATGGGCTTTGCCCGCGACGTCGCCGACCGCGTCGTCTTTATGGACGGCGGCGTTATCGTGGAAGAGGGCACGCCGAGCGAGGTCTTCGACCATCCCAAGAGCGAGCGCACCAAGGCGTTTTTGGGCAATATCTCATAGCTGCTTTATATGACTGACATAGCAGAAAACGGGAGCTGGATGTGATCCGGCTCCCGTTTTTGTTGGGACACGAATGTGTTTTGGCGCAGAGCGCGTTACGGGCGGAGCTCATTGCCGCTAGGCGAGCTCGGCTCCAAGGGCGTGGCAGGCCGCCTCGCCCTCATCGTCGGGGGCGTCGTAACAGATGACGGAGTCGACCACGTTGACGCCCGCCTCGTCGGCATCGGCCTTCCAGTTGTCCATCCACTCGCCCTCGGCCCACGAGTAGGAGCCAAAGAGGACGACCTTCTTATCGCTGAGGGTCTCCTTGACCTCGTCCCACATAGGCTGGAACTCGTCATACTCAAGCTCCTCGGAACCCATGGCGGGGCAGCCGAAGGCAATGGCGTCATAGCTGGCGGCCTTGTCGGCAGAGAAGTCGGCGCAGGGGATGACCTCAGCCTCGGCACCCGCGGACGTGGCGCCTTCGGCGACGAGGTTTGCCATGGCCTCGGTGTTGCCCGTGCCGCTCCAGTAGACGACGGCGATCTTGCTCATGTTGAGTCCTTTCGGTTGTGCGGCGTGCGGCCGCGGTTTGTACGTTCTATCGGGTCGCCTGGGCGAGTTGCGCCAAGCTGCAGCCCTGCTGATAGATAAAGGTGAGGTGTTGGGTGCAGGCACGGTACGCATCAAACGTCGCAAGCGCCTGCTCGACATTCGTATAGACCTTCCAGGCTCCAAAGATCTTGTAGTTCTCGCCACGCTGGGCGATGAACTCGTATACGTCGTCGCAGGGGTACCCCAGGAAGTAGCCAATCTCGTGTGGAAATTCGCAGGCGCAGTCGTTGTTGCAGCAGACTTGCTGATCCAGTGCGCATTGAGTCTGGCCGCAGGCGCATTCCGCGGCGTTATTGCTCGCGAGCGTGATGCGTGATGCCAGGTGCACAAGACATGCCGAGAGGTTGCCGGTGTCGTAGCCCTTCTTGGCGAGTGCCGTTTTGGCGCGCGGGTCAGCAAGGTAAGTGGCGAGGCTATTGGGCCGATATGCGTATACGAGCGCCCCGCAGGGGCGCCAGACCAAAACGCTCAGATGGATACCGAACGGATTAAGCTCGTGATTGCACCGGGCGATAACGTTGAGCAGGCGTGCTCGGCGATCCTCGATCGCCGCAGTTACGCTTGAGCCGTCTTGATCGGCATAGACTCCTGGATAGGTAAAGAGCGATGCCGGTTTGATGCCCGCGAGCGTGGGGGAGCAGTTGCGCACGACTGCCGCCTGAAACGTTGGGATGTCGATGGTTCGAGTCACGTTGCCCCTTCCGAGCCCTTACTTGTTAGCCTAGGAAAACTTATACACGAAAGTAAGCCTTGGTCAACTAAAAAGTTTGAATAGGGAAACTAATTGACCGAACGGACATGATTTTGGGTTAAGATGGAGACACCCCATGGGGGTATCTAGATAGTGCTACTTGAAAGGGGAACGCATGAGTGACTTGCTCAACCCTGCGAATCTCATCGTGCTGGCCGTCATTGCCGTCGGCATGTTTTTTGGCCTGCGGCGCATTGTCGCTTCGACACACGGGAAGAGTTGTTGCAGCGATGGCGCGAGCGGCAAGAAGGCCAAAAAGGTTGTTGTGACGGATACCGATCCGTCCCACTACCCCTATAGCGATGAGTTGCTCATCGGCGGCATGATCTGTGATGGCTGTGCTCAAAACGTTGAGAATGCCCTCAATGCGCTGGACGGCGTGTGGGCAACGGTAACGTTTGCGGACCACACGGCACGCGTGCGCTCGAAGCGCCCGGTTGATCGCGACACGCTCGAGACGGCGGTGAGGGGCGCGGGCTATTACGTTATGAAAATGTAGGCGTTCCCCTCTCCGGTGGGTACCGGCCTCCTGCCCATGGTGACTATCGGCATCCAAAAATTTGCGCAAATAATAACCTTTAGATGCGGCAAAAGTGGAGCTTGGTGACGGTTTGCGCGGAATTCGCTACCAATTGAGCATCCGTTAACCCGTCCAAAAAATTACAGGTGTATAGTTACACGTTGATTATTGCTGTGCTCAGACTGCAATTAACCGTGGACAGAAATGAAGAATGCTAAAACTGGGCTTTAGGACAGGGGAGGCTATAGCCTTATGAGACGAGTGGGAACACTTGGCTTGGTGGCAGCGCTTGCTGCTATCTTGGTATCGCCGCTGCCGGCGCACGCCGAAGACGCTTCGGGTGCCATTTCCTACAATGCGGGAAATGGGTATTCCTTTGAGAAGCTTTCGCATCCTACGGTAGGAACGTCGCAGCCGGATGGCATCGTTGACTACCAGGGTGACGGTGCCGTTGCCGTTCCGGGCGCCGATGGTAACACGGCCAACAACGAAGGCGATCGCGGCCAGAGCTACACTTGGGCGGCTGCGAGCTATGGTGACTGGCTTTATGTGGGCACCTGCTATGCGGCGATGGGCAACACGCTTACGCTCATGAACGGCACGCTGGGCGATTCCTTTGATGCCGAGACCATGCGCCTGACGCTGGAGGCCATGTTTAACGGCACCTTCTTCTATGGACAGCAGAAGGAGGACGGCACGGCCGACAAGGACAGCGGCGGCATCTTGGTCAAGATCAATACCAAGACCGGTGAGACCAAGCTGTTGCTCTCTGAATCGCTCAACGGCGTTGGCCCTTTGTTCCGCAATGCCGTGAGCTATAAGGGCAAGCTCTATTTCTGCGGCAGCGTCAGGACCAATGGCGGCAAAAGCGGCCTGCCTGCTGTATATGAGATCGATCCTAAGACGGATGAGTACAAAGTTGTCTATCAGGGGCTTTCGAGCATGCAGGATTACGGTGCTGCCTATAAGCAGGGCATTTCTACTGGTATCCGCGGCATGTGTGTCCATGATGGCCAGCTCGTCATCAGTAATGTGGGTAAAGACGCGGCCGGTAACTTTGTGTCGACAATTCTGACGTCGTCTGACCCGTCGAAGGGCCAGGACAGCTTCACCGAGATTGCCAACTCGGGCACGCTGTTTGGCTATCCGGCGATTCGCTATCAGGACAGCATCTACGGCGGTGCCATTTGGGATATGGTCTCGTACAATGGCCATCTCTATGCGACCATCTGCACCGGTACGCCCGAGAACGCTCCCGATGATAATTCCATGCAGTCGTTT
>JAGZWV010000210.1 GCA_018378775.1 Collinsella sp.
CTGTTGTCCGTGTATACTGCAAAATCTGCGGACATACCCATGCATTACTGCTTTCATCCATGGTCCCGTATTCCCAGATCCCCCTGGCTCTGCACGTCCGTCTGATCCATGCTTATGAACATGAAACCGGATTCCGGAACATACTGGCAGAACAGTACCTCGTGGATGAAAACAACCTGAAATCCATCATCCGGAACTACCGTTTACACTGGAAGCAGCGGCTGCTCTCCATGAGGCTTCACCTCCCCGATATCCCCAGCCTGATTTCAGGATGCTTTTCCCTCTTTTCCAGACAGTTCATGCAGATTAAATCAACCTCCAATAAACTTTTTATCCTGCCAACATAACCTTACACGACAGGTCTGGTTTTATCCCTTATCCTTTAGAAAAAGGAGGCAGATGAAATCTATGAAACAAGAAAAACAACAGGAAATCGCACGAATGCGCTATGGCGCCATCGCACCGATTATTGCAGGACTTGATGAACGTTATCCAAACAAAACCGCTTTTTACACAGAAATCTCTGCCAAAGGACTTATGGGACCGGATGGAAAGCTCCATCATTATGCTCCCGTCACCATTGAAAAATGGTATCTTGACTACCAGAACCATGGGTTTGAAGGGTCCGTCCCGAAAGGGCGGTCAGATGCCGGCATGAGCCGCAAGCTTGATGAAGAACTTCAGGAGAGGATCCGGTATTTCAAGACCAACTACCCCCGCATGTCTGCAGCCGCTATTTACAGGCAGCTGAAATCCGATGGCTCCGTAATAAACGGACAGGTATCCGAATCCACCATCAGCCGTTTTGTGAACCGGCTTCAGTTAGAACTTCGGCAGACCCCGAACAGGGACATGCGCCGCTATGAACGCCCCCATATCAATGAAGTCTGGTGCGGGGACAGCAGCGTCGGTCCCCGCCTTACAGATTCGGATGGCAAAAAACACCGGGTCTATATCATTGCCCTGATTGATGATGCCAGCCGCTTCATTACCGGAATTGATGTGTTCTATCATGATAACTTTATCAACCTGATGTCGGTTATGAAATCAGCCATAGCAAAGTATGCCCGCCCTTGATATGCGGGAT
>JAGZWV010000060.1 GCA_018378775.1 Collinsella sp.
AGCGGATCAAGAAGTCCCTCGGGTGGCTGAGCCCGATGGAGTACCGCAGGAAGCTTGGATACGCCTAGGCGCGGTCCAAGAAATCGTCCGCACCCCCAAGCCTCTATTTAGGAACTATTTCACCGCAACCGCCCAGTAATCCGCTGGGGGCGGAGGAAAACGGATCACTTATCCGCTCGCCGATTTGTGTCTTGAAAAATGTATATAACGACTATAACGTAGTATGAAACATATTGGAAACAATACCGAGGAGGCTGCGTTGAAGAAAAGCAATCTGGGCTATGTGCTGGTGCTGATCGCCGCGCTTATGTGGGGCAGCATCGGAATCTTTGTAAACGGCATCTCGGCCATGGGCGTTTCGTCTCAGAGCATGGCGGCCTTTCGCCTGTTGTCGGGTGCCGTCTTAATGGCTCCGGTCTTGGCGTTCATGGGTTGCCAGGGAGGCGATCGTGAGGGAAAAGCATCGGGTCCCCTGGCACTGTTCAAGGCAAGTCCTAAAGAGCTTGTTCCCTGTGCGCTTCTTGGCATTATCGGCCTCGCCACCGCTAACACGCTTTATTACGAGTGCATGGGCGAGGTGGGCATGTCCACGGCCTCGGTGCTGCTCTACACCTCGCCGGTGTTTGGCGTCATGCTCGGCCGCGTGCTTTATCGCGAGGATGTGACTCCCAACAAGCTCGTTGCTATCGCTTTTAATATCGGTGGCTGTGTACTTGCAGTGACCAATGGCGACCTTTCCGGTTTCCATTTTTCGGTTTGGGGCGTCACGTCGGGCGTGATCGCGGGCTTTTGTGGCGCGTCGCTCGCGGTGTTTAGCCGGATAGCAACCAAGACGGTCCACCCGCTGGCTGTCACGTTTTGGGGCCTTGTTTTTGGCGGTGCGGTTATGGCGGCTATCGCGGCTCCGTGGCCAGATGTCGCCGCGGCAATGTCGCCACAGCTGCTGCTGCTGTTCTTTGGTTTTGGACTCATCCCCACAGCCGTGGCCTATGTCTTATATATGCAGGGTCTGTCCATGGGGCTCGAGACGTCGAAAGTTCCCGTCGTAATGTCATTCGAGACGGTCGTCACCGTACTGGTGGGCATTGGTGTCTACGCCGAGCCCGCCGGCGCGATTAAAGTCCTGGGCATCGTGCTGGTGCTCGCGTCCATCCTGATTATGAACACCGACTTCTCCAAGCTGCGCAACAGTGTGTTTGTCGGTCATGTCATTGAGAGCATGACCTTTAAGCCCAACGCGTGGTGGACCGAAAAATCTCAGGACATGGATCTGTTTAAGGAACGCACCGGCATTGCGCTGGAACCCACCGTACAGGAAAGCCCCTGGTACTTCGTGCGATAGGGGATTGCGCGCAGGGTCTGACCTGGGGTTATCCAGCTAGCGCCGGCCTACCCAGCCAAACGTTTCGAGTACGTTAAACCCGTCAACGGTCGATTTTCACCCGCGAACGGTCTTTATACTAATTAGCAATATAAGCAACGTATAAGACGTTATAATGACCATAACGAAAAGGAGGAGGCAAGATGAATCAGATCATTCTCGCATCTCATGGCGGCCTGGCCGCAGGCGCCAAAGACACGCTCGAGATGGTTCTCGGCGACGTGTCGAACGTCCACGTCGTGTCGCTTGCTCGTGACGACAAGGAGCCCATCACCAACAAGGTGGACGCCATGATCGCCACGTTCAACGCGGACGACACCGTCTATGTGCTGACCGATATGCTCGGCAGCTCGGTCAACAACAACATGGTCGAGCTTTCCAAGAACGGCACGAAGTTCACGGTTGTCAGCGGTTTCAACATCCCGCTGGCGCTTACGCTCGCTATGAGCCCCGTCCCCGTCAAGGGCGCCGAGCTCGCGGCCCTCATCAATGAGGCCCGCACCGGTCTGACCAACCCCAACGCACCGGTCGAGGCCGCCGCGGCTCCCGCCAAGAAGGCCAAGGCGTCCCGTCACAGCTCCGGTCCCGCCAAGATCGTCCTCGCACGTCTTGATTACCGTCTGCTGCACGGCCAGGTCGTCTTTACCTGGACCACCAAGGTTCAGGCCGAGCGCATCATCGTCGTCGACAACGCTGCCGCCAACGATGACATCAAGAAGGGCGCTCTTAAGCTGGCCAAGCCCCAGGGCGTTCGCCTGAACGTCTTCACCGTCGAGCGTGCCCTCGCCAAGATGGACAAGCTCAACACCCTCGGCGAGCGCGTCATGTTCGTCTTTGGCAACACTGCCGAGATGCTGCAGTTCTGCCAGGGCTACAAGCTCGACGCCATCAACCTGGGCGCCACCGCCAACCACGACGGTGCCGATCAGATTGGCGGCAAGGACAGCTCCGTCTTCTTCGACGCCACCCAGAAGGCCGACGTCAACCAGCTGCTCGACATGGGCATCAAGCTCTACGTCCAGCAGACCCCTACGTATCAGAGCGTCGACATCGACGCCAAGCTGTAAACAACCAGGCTTTTGCCTGACTGAAAGGAGAAGGGTATGAATACGTTCATCAGTGCGGTGCTCGTCGGCCTCGTCGGCGTGTTCTGCATGTGGGACTCCCGCCTGCTCGGTCGTCTTAACTTCGAGCAGCCCCTCGTTGGCGCTACGCTCGTCGGTCTGCTGCTGGGCGATGTGCCCACCGGCCTTGCCGTCGGTGCCGCCGTCGAGCTCGTGTCCATGGGCCTGGTGCAGGTCGGCGCTGCCGTTCCGCCCGATATGGTCCTGGGCGGCATCGTGGCCGCTGCCTTTGCGTGCCTGACCGATGCTTCCGCCGAGACCGCCATGACGATCGCCATCCCGGTCGCCGTCCTGGGTCAGCTCCTCGGCATCGTGTTCCGTTCCATCATCGCCGCCCTCACCCATGTGGCAGATAGCGCGATCGATAACGGAAAGTTCAAGACCGCCTACCGTATGCACATCTGCGCCGGCTCCGGTCTGTACGCCATCATGTACTTCCTGCCGATCTTCCTCGCCGTCTTTGTTGGCACCGATCTGGTTCAGGCCATCGTCAACATGGTTCCCGAGTGGCTGTCCACTGGTCTTAACGTTTCGACCAAGATCATGACCGCCTACGGCTTGGCCCTGCTGCTCACCATGATGATCAAGAAGGGTATGACTCCGTTCCTGTTCATCGGTTTCCTGCTCGCCGCTTACCTCAACCTGTCCGTCATCGCGGTCGCTCTGATCGGTGTGTGCCTGGCTGTCGTCTTCATGGGCTTCAAGTTCAACGGTTCCCATGCAGCCGCCGGGGTCGATTCCGACTATGATCCGCTCGAAGACGACGAAGACTAAGGAGGAACACACTATGGCAACCGCAACCAAGGACGTGTCCCTGAACAAGAAGGTCAGCCAGTTCTTCTGGCGCTCCTGGGCCATCCAGGCCTCTTGGAACTACGAGCGTCAGATGAACATGGGCTTCCTCTACGGCATGGTTCCCACGCTCGACCGCCTCTATCCGGACGAGTCCGACCCCAAGCAGCTCGCTGCTAAGAAAGAGGCTTACCACCGTCACATGGCGTTCTACAACTGCACCCCGCAGACGAGCGCCTTTATCCTGGGCCTCACCGCCTCCATGGAGGAGGAGTACGCCAAGGATCCCGAGAACTTCGATCCCGATTCGATCAACGCGGTCAAGACCTCCCTTATGGGCCCGCTTTCCGGCATCGGTGACTCCTTCTTCCAGGGCACCATCCGCGTTATCGCCTTTGGCCTGGGCGTTCAGCTGGCTCAGCAGGGCTCCATCATGGGCCCGATCCTGGCCATGCTCATCTCCATCGTCCCCTCTGTGCTGATCACTTGGTTTGCAGCCAAGATGGGCTATCAGGGCGGCCACGAGTACCTGAGCAAGCTTCAGGGCGGCGATCTCATGGAGAAGCTCATGTATGTCTGCGGCATCGTGGGTCTTATGTCCGTGGGCGGCATGATCGCTACGCTGATCGGCGCCACCACCCCGCTGCAGTTCGCTGAGGGCACCGTCGTTATCCAGGACATCCTGGACGGCATGATGCCCCAGATGATCTCCCTTGGCCTCACCGGCCTTATGTACTGGCTCATCAAGAAGAACGTCAACACCGGTTGGCTTCTCGTGATCGCCATTGTGGGCGGCATCGCCCTCTCCGCGGTCGGCATCCTGGCCTAGTCGCGATTAAGCGCCTAACCGCTTTCCCCCGGGGGCCTGCCTGGCATCCCATACCCCAGGCAGGCTTCCATCCCCAAAATGCGACAATGGGACAGTCCCTTTGTCGCATCCTCAATGGGCCGGCGACTCGGTCCAAACCACGGTAACCCTGCGAGCGCCCGGCAATGTGGCGCCGCAAAAAATGAAAGGAATGTGTCAGATGTACGAGATCGACCTTAACCTCCCTAAGCAGATCGTCGCTGACGTCCTGTCCAACCACGAGATCCACAGCGTCGCCTTCGTCGGCTGCGGTGCCTCCATGTCCGACCTTTACCCCGCCAAGTACTTCCTGGCCAACAACACGGACAAGCTGAACGTTCAGATCTTCACCGCTAACGAGTTCAACTACGACACGCCTTCCTGGGTCAACGAGCACACCTTCGTGATCACCTGCTCCCTCGGTGGCTCCACGCCCGAGACCGTCGAGGCCAACAAGACCGCCAAGAAGCACAACTGCCCGGTCGTCTCCCTTACCAACAAGGCTGGCTCCGCTCTGACCGTCGACGCTGACTACGTCATCGTTCACGGCTTCCACGCCAACTTCGCTGCCAAGTGCGAGAAGCCTGGCTATGCCATCGCTCTTGCTGTCGAGATCCTTCAGCAGACCGAGGGTTATGACCACTACGAGGACATGATCACCGGCCTCACCAACGTCTTCGAGCTCTGCGAGAACGCCGCTCAGTCCTGCAAGAAACTCGCCAAGAAGTTCGCCGAGGACTTCAAGGACGACAAGATGATCTACTTCATGGCTTCCGGTGCCTCCGAGAAGATGGCTTACTCTCACGCCGCCTTCCTGTTCACCGAGATGCAGTGGATCGACGCCGCCGCCTACAACACCGGCGAGTACTTCCACGGCCCGTTCGAGGTTTCCACCGAGGGTAAGCCCTACGTCTTCTTCATGTCCGATGGCGCTACCCGTCCGATGGACGCCCGCGCCCTCACCTTCCTTGAGCGCATGGGCGCCAAGGTCGCTCTGATCGACTCCAAGGATTACGGCCTGGCTGACGCCGTGCCCGCGAGCGTCGTCACCTACTTCAACCCGCTGCTGCACCTCGCCGTTATGCGCGAGTACGGCAACCAGATCGCCGAGGCCCGTCAGCACCCGCTGACCATGCGTCGCTACATGTGGAAGCTTTCCTACTAATCACAAGTAAGTAGACCTTACGGGTTGATTGAGAGGGGATGGGGTTTGCGCCCCGTCCCCTTTTTTGCTTTGGGGAGGGCGTATCCGTCGCGCCACAAAACCCCAGATAAAACCTACCAGAATAAACCTGTCCCTTTTTGGCAGGTGGGAGGAGATGCGTATGATCAAAGCAGTGCTGTTTGACATGGACGGCGTGCTGGTCGATACCGAGTGGTTCTACAACCGTCGTCGCGTGGCGTTTATGGAGGAGAAGGGGTTCCACTTTGACGAGATCCCCGATCTTTCGGGGTCTAACGAGCCCGCCATTTGGGAGGCGCTGGTGCCCGACGATATTGAGCTGCGCGAGCGTCTGCGCGTGGAGTACAAACAGGTCTATAGCCCGGATCACCCCGTTCCGTATGCCGAGCTGCTCAACGAGCAGACGGAGCCGGTGATGCGTGAGCTGCACGAGCGTGGCGTGAAGTGTGCCATCGCGAGCTCGTCCTATCGCGAGTTGATCGACGAGCTGGTGGAGATTGCCGGTATCGCCGACGTGCTGGACTACACCATCAGCGGTCACGAGTGCAGTGCGTTTAAGCCCGACCCCGAGATTTACCTGCGTGCCATGGAGGCGCTGGGGGCGGAGCCTGCCGAGTGCCTGGTTATCGAGGACTCGCCTTTGGGCATCGAGGCCGGCAAGCGCTCGGGCGCCCGCGTCCTGGCGCTGCGTCCGCACGAGGGTGTCAACCTCGATCAATCGCGAGCCGATGCCGTTATCGATAATCTGACCGACATTTTGGCCGCTTTGTAGCGTCAATCCGCCGCGAGAAGCACTGATTCACGCGTCTTTTGCCGCGGATTGGCTTTATTTGTCATCTATTTGGATCCGTTTGGCTTCGATTCGGACTAAGTGAGTAGGCTTTTTGGTGCAGGACGAGCACAAAGCGCATCTGCTCTAGTAAAACCGCAGGTCACAGGGGTGGCGGTTTTGGGTGTGCTCTGCAGGTCGCTTAAAGTCTACTCACTTGTAATTTGGGCCTTTGGTCGTGGGGTTGCTGGTCCCGCTTTGGTTGTCGAGAGAGGGTGAATTGAAGCGTCCCCGCACGCTCCATGTTACAATCGCGGACATATCCCACAACTACATCTGCCTTCGAAAGGAGCCTGCGTGGCGAACGCCATCGATCGGCTCACGGACCGAGTGCTCGTGCTCGGCCGCCTCACCATCGTCCGCCGCGCCATTACTGCTGTGGCGGTCACCATTTCCGCCGTTCTCCAGACATTCCTGATCCAGGCGTTCATTCAGCCCGCCGACCTGCTTCCGAGCGGTCTTACCGGCGTTGCGGTCCTGCTCGATCGCGTTACCTCGCTGGGTGGCGTTCACATCGATATTTCGCTCGGTATGCTCGCGCTCAACATCCCCGTGGCGCTCCTATGCTGGAGCGGCATTAGCAAGCGCTTCGTCATCTTCTCGATGATGCAGGTCGTGCTCTCGTCGCTGTTCCTCAACGTCTTTCACTTCGCTCCATTTTTGGGCGACAAGATCATGCTCATCATTTTTGGCGGCGTGGTCTCGGGTCTGGGCGCTGCCATCGCACTTAAATCCGGCGCATCCACCGGCGGCACCGACTTTATCGCGCTGTGGGTTTCCAACCACACGGGCAAGACCATCTGGGGCGTCATCTTTGGTTTCAACTGCTTTATCCTGGCGATTTTTGGCTTTATGTTTGGCTGGGACAAGGCGGCGTATTCCATCGTGTTCCAGTTTATTTCGACCAAGACCATCGACAGTTTCTATCGTCGTTACGATCGCGTGACGCTGCAGATCACGACGCGTAAGGCAGACGAGGTCATGACTGCCTACGTAAACCATTTTCAGCACGGCATTAGCTGCGCCGAGGTCGTCGGCGGATATAGCCGCGAAAAGATGTACCTGCTGAACACCGTTGTCTCGACCTACGAGAGCCAGGACATTATCAAGCTGGTGTGCGACGTTGATCCCGGCGCCGTGATCAATGTGTTCCACACGCTCAACTTTGTGGGCGGCTGGTGGGGTGGTCATGTCGACGAGCCCATGCCCACGGCCGTTCCCGATCCCGACAAGCCCGCACGCATGGCCAGCAGGCAGGCGCGCCTCAGCGAGCAGGACAGCCTGCAGCAGGACGACGGCAAGTAGGGTTTTGGCATTTTACCGGCCCGGCGCAACCCTTCCGTATGAGCCCCACGAAAGCCCCGTTGCTTTCGAGGGACTTTCGTTTGCCCAGATAAAACCTGCCAAAATGAAGCTGTCGCTTTTTGGTAGGGAGGGTGTATCGTTTTATCAATATGAGGTAACATGAAACTAGACGTTATATACGTATTAGTTATTTCAATATTTCGATAAGAGTGATTAGATATGCCTACGCCCAAAAATGCACCGCTTTACCAGCAGATTTATGACGAAATCAAGGACGCGATCGAGAAAGGTGTTTATGCACCCAAGGAGCGTATTCCGTCCGAGCTTGAGCTAGCCGAGCAGTACGACGTGAGCCGCATTACGGTGCGCCGCGCCGTCGAGGAGCTGTGCTCCGATGGCTACCTGGTTAAGCAGCAGGGCCGTGGCACCTTTGTCTCCACGCCGCACATCAACCGCCAGTTCCACGCTTCGACGCTGCAGACGTTTACCGCGCTGTGTGCCGATAATGACATGAAGGCGGGCGCGCATGTGGTCGATCGCCAGATTGTGCCGGCACGTCAAAACGAGATGGAGTTCTTTGGCCTGCAGAAGGACGCGCTGCTGCTGCACATCAAGCGCGTGCGTACGGCCGACGGCGAGCCCATTTTTGAGGAGAACATCTTTGTGCCGTTTGACGCCTACCGTGAGCTGTTGACGGCCGATCTTGAGGACAAGTCGATTTTTGCCGAGGTCGAGCGTGTTGGCGGAACGCCGATTGTCTCGGTTGGCTACCGCACGGTCGAGGCCGTTCGTGCCAATACCGAGCAGGCGGCCGAGTTGGGCATTGCTCCGCACGATCCACTGCTCAACCTGCGTGCCGGCTTTATCGGCCCCAATGGCGAGCCGGTCCTGATGGGTAAGCAGTACTACGTGGGCTCGCGCTACGTTATGGTCATGTAGGTTACGCGGTTTTACCAAACCGCGTAACGGCTCGACGCTGCAAGCCCGCCAGAGCGGCAATCTGCCTTTCAACTTCGGCGGCATGACCAGAAGGTCAATGCCGCCTTGTTTCAAGG
>JAGZWV010000211.1 GCA_018378775.1 Collinsella sp.
AAGCGGCCGCGGCGCGTGCAGAATCGCACTGTTGATGAACAGCACGCTGATGATCAGCGCGGCTGCCGATGCACTGGCAATCGGTATCGGCCACGAAAACAGATAGCTGAAGAAGCCATGCAGCAGCAGAATCGCGCCGGTTACAAACGTGATGATCTCCACCGCCAAACGCCTCGGACGCAGATAGATCTGCTGCGCGGGGAATGCGGCGGGAGAGGCCTCGCCGTGCAATTCGTTCTGACAGAGTGGGCAACGGGCCATATCGCCGGTGAAATCGACGGTGCAGGCATCGCAATGCTTCATGCCGACGCTCCTTTCTCCACATGCGCGCCGGCGATGTTCATACGGCCGCTGATGCCCTGCGCGGCGAGAATCCGACACAGGTTCTTGATGACGTTCAGATCATGGTAGACGGTGGAGATGCCGATGCTCAGGTCGTCGCCAAACGAGCAGACCGTGAAATTCAGGCTGGCCGGTGTGGTGAGGAAGCTCACCGAACGCACGTGGCGCGCGAGTCGTTCGTCCAAGGTGACTCGGCCAAGGTTCGAGACGGTGGTCGTGGTCTCGCGGTCGGCGATGAACCGGGCCAACTCCAGCACCCAGTCCTTGGCAGGGGAGGGCGCGAGACGCAGCGCCGGATTCTTTTCCAGCGCAATCATGCGGTTCATATGCGATTCGACGCGCTCGCGACTGGTGGCATGGTCGAGCTGCTCCTGCACATGGCGGGCGATGTCGGCCAACGGCTCATCGGTCAGCAATCCACCCATACCGTTGCCGTGCGCGGTGCGGGCGGCGGACTGCTGGCCGTCGCCGGTCGCGTCTGGGCCCGTTGCGGAAGTTTTCGCGGAGTCCTCATCGGCTTCGATATCGGCCGGCGTGTACGCCACGTAAGTCATGCCGTAGAAGTTGCGCACGGTCTCCGACCTGAAGAAGGCGCGCAAGTCGACCGGAATATCCACGCGAATCGCGCGATTGCGGGCGCGCGAGGGCATGACGTCGCGAATCGCGCACAGTATCGCGGCGATGAGGTAGGAGGTGAGGCTCACTCCGCACTGATGCGCTGCACCAAGCACC
>JAGZWV010000212.1 GCA_018378775.1 Collinsella sp.
GATTCGTTCGGAAGGGGTCCTGCGTTATCGCGACCTTCCGTGGCGCCGCACACGCGATCCGTACATCATTTGGCTTTCTGAGGTCATGCTGCAGCAAACGCAGGTGCCGCGTGTGGAGGCGCGCATGCCGGTGTGGCTCGATCGTTTTCCGACCGTGCAGGCGCTTGCCCAGGCCGCGCCTTCCGATGTTTTGGACGCTTGGCAGGGGATGGGCTACAACCGACGCGCTCTGGCGCTCCACAAGGCCGCTCAGCGCGTTGTGGAAGACTGGGACGGGGAGTTTCCACACGAGACGCGTGACTTGGTCGCTCTGCCTGGTATTGGCCCGGCAACGGCGCAGGGTATCCGGTCGTTTGCGTTTGATCTTCCGGGCGTGTATCTGGAGACCAATGTGCGCACGGTCTTTCTGCATCACTTCTTTCCCGATGTACCGGCTGTTCCCGATCGCGAGCTGGTGCCGCTGATTCAGGCGGCCTGTCCGGCGGCCCCCGGTGCGTCGGCGGACGAGATCGCTCCCTTTGCCGTGCCGCTCGATGATGCCGACACGCCGCGCGCGTGGTATTACGCGTTGCTAGATTACGGCGCATATCTAAAAAAGACGTTGCCCAATCCGTCCAGGCGGTCGGCGGGCTATAGCCGTCAGTCCAAGTTTGAGGGCTCGCGTCGCCAAAAGCGCGCGCATATCGTGCGTATGTTGCTGGCAGCGCGCGATGGGCAGCCGGCGGGGATTACGCTTGCTGATGCCGTGGTGGGCGTTAACGAGATGGAAGCGGCAGCCGGTCGCGGGCCGGTCGAGTGCGACTTGATCGCGGGCATTCTAGCTGACCTGGAGCGCGAGGGCTTTTGCCGAGCCGAGGACGATCGTTGGTTGAGTGTGTAGCCCGCTCAAATCTGAAGAACGGGATTGTAAGGTTTAAATTCGCGGCTTGAGGGCATCCTAAAGACAAGGTCGCTCGAAGCCTACGGGCGGCATGCGTTGAAGGGAAGTACACCTATGGATTTTGAGAATTCCCAAACCAAGAAGAACCTCGAGACCGCTTTTGCCGGTGAGTCCCAGGCACACACCAAGTATCG
>JAGZWV010000213.1 GCA_018378775.1 Collinsella sp.
TAACCCGAACACTTCCTTTGATTGTAGCGGACTTGTGCAATGGTGCTATGGAAAAGCTGGTATCTCCTTACCGAGAACGGCACAAGCCCAGTATGACGCAACCCAACATCTTCCACTCTCGCAGGCAAAGGCTGGGGACTTGGTGTTTTTTCATTCTACCTATAACGCTGGAAGTTATGTAACACACGTCGGTATTCTTGTTTCGCCGACACAGATGTACCATGCAGGCAACCCGATAGGATATGCAGACCTAAGTAGTAGTTACTGGCAACAGCACTTAATCGGTGCAGGACGAGTAAAACAATAGAAAGGACTTGAAAATATGTTTAAGAAGAATAAGAAACAGACAGAAACTATCAAAGAACCAAAAGAAAAAAAGGTGCGTACTTTCAAGGTAGGCACACATAAAAAATCCGTGATTGCATTGTGGGTGGTGCTTATCGCAAGCGTGAGCTTTGGGGCGTATAAGAATTTTACGGCTATCGACCAGCACACGACCCATGAAAAAGAAATCATAGAGCTTCGCTTGCAGGACACCAACGGGATAGAAAATTTTGTGAAGAACTTTGCAAAGCCCTACTACACATGGAGTAACAGCAAAGAAGCGATTGAAGCAAGGACGCAGGCAATCAGCGGTTATCTGACAAAGGAATTGCAGGACTTGAATGTGGATACCATTAGAACCGATATACCGACCAGCTCCACAGTTACAGATGTGATTGTATGGCATATCGAACAGTCGGGAACGGACACTTTTTCTGCTACCTACGAAGTAGATCAGCAGATAAAAGAGGGAGAACAGACAACAGCAATTAAAGCAACCTATACCGTGAAAGTCCATGTGGACGCTGACGGGGATATGGTAATCGTTCAGAACCCTACCCTTGCACCAGCAATCGAAAAATCAGACTATGAGCCTAAAACACCAGAAGCAGACGCAAGCGTAGACGCTGATACCGTCAATGACGCTACCGCATTTCTGGAAACATTCTTTAAGCTCTACCCAACAGCCACAGAAAAAGAGCTTGCCTACTATGTAGCTGGAAATGTGATTGAACCTATCGGCAGGG